>NZ_JBFEGH010000014.1:0-102959 GCF_047228925.1 Terribacillus jepli
CTACACACTACATTAATAAGGAAGGATTGGATATAAAAGATGGAACATAAAAGTAAAATAATAAGTTTGGTGTATGATATCTGGAGATTTCACCCTACAATGCGTTTCTTTCAGTTGTTGGACTGGTTGAAGCATGAGTATTCTTCAAGACATGGTTATGGAAGGCGAGAGGGCTATGAAACGGGTGCAAAAGGAGATAAGCAGCCATATTTTTTCATTGATTTGTATTATTTAGAAGATAAGGAGTTTGAGGAATTTCTATTAACTCTTATTTCTGAACAGCATGACTCAAACTGAATGGCATTTATTATTAATTTATTTATGATTATAGCAAATAGTTAAACTGTGTAACGTAAAAACTGCAGGAATCAGCGGTAGATTTGACCCGGTGTTGACTATTGGCAATAAACGAAAAGAGTTTTCTTTAAAAATAGGTAAATTCTAATGAAAAACTGCAACACTCAGCGGTGGGGTTGCCACGAGTTTTACCTAAAGTCAAAACCCGTGATCAAAATACAATTGAGTCTATACTTTTGGTAGCTTCATAGTCTCTTTATGTAGCTTATTCAAACTAATAGAGAGATGTATTGCCATTATAGATGGATAGTTAGGTTGAATGATTGTCTCTTTTTAATATATGTACCTGGTTCAAAAATAATAAGAGTTAAATGTTTTATGTTGCGCTACCTTAGTTTGTCTTTTAGGTATTATTTTAATTCATGGATTGCTTTCAATTAGAGACAATAAAGCTAAATTTAAACAATAATTTATATAGGGTTATGATTCGGTAATCCTGATTTGTATATTGTTAGATTATATTGCTTCTCCTAGTAATTAAACCTCTCATATTGGTAATTAATTTGTTTGAATTGCTTAGAATAAAAGGCAATTACAAAACAGGTACTGCTTAATAGTAGTTTTGTGGGAGGAAAAGAAATGCTTAACGAAGAGAAGATGACTATTGTTAGAATGATTGACGAGCGATTTGGTGAGTTAGTAAAAGTAATGAAAAAAGAACGAGGGTATAGCTTGCACGAAATATCGGATAGAACGAATTTGTCTCCTTCCTATATTTATAGAGTAATAAGGGGATACCGGTTTGCTTTGTTAGAAACAAAATTAAACATCTTGTTGAACTGTTTTCAAATGGAAGAAGAAGTAGAGTTATATTTGATGATGGTTATTAAAAATAAGGAATCCTTAAAGAAAATCACAGAATAACCTTGTGAGTAAAGACAAAGACTGCGACACATAGTCAGCAGTCTATTTTATTGGTTCTGAAACAGGATTACCGAATCATAACCCTATACAAATATATATATAATTTAGTTACTAGTTTCATCATAAAACATAACAAGATTGCCCTTGATATAAAAAATAATGACCAGTGAAGATTACCAGTATACATAGACGATTTCTTTTGTAACATCTAATACATGAGATACTGTCATTATGGTTAAGGATCTTTAAAACTAAATAGTTAAAAAGGTGAGGTTTGATAGCTAACCATACTGCTTAGCTCATATTTCTGTATTGGAACAGATGGTAAAAATCAGATATTACTAAAAGAGGATTTTCAAGTTATTTAATTGTCGCCATTCATAAAAAGCAACATTTGTCAGGTTGCCATTTGGCTATTTTTTAAACCATGAAAAAATCCCAAACGGTCCAGATCGAAGTTCTTGAATTCTTTTAAGCAGAAGTTCATTTTCTCTTCTTAATCTTTTCACACCATTTGACTCATAAGTAGTCGCCAGCGGTAAGTTAAGACTTTTTCTTTTTTCATTCCCTTGAGTATTCAGATATACCACTCCCAACCCAAATTGATTAGTCAAATTATCTCTTGAAATTAATTTTTTCGCAAATGATATTGAGATTCGGATATGATGTATCGATAAACTATGCATTAAGCGTTAGAGGGAAATAAATTACAACCCGTGTGTAACTTTTTATTAACTTGGTTCGTCTTCTAAACGAAGCTGGTCAGCATAAGAAGTACTTAATATTTCACAATTAGAACTAGCTCAATTATTAGAAGTTAGCAGAGACAAAATTGTAAGAATGGAAAATGATCCTGACAGAATTGAGTTAAGCCTAATTGTAAAACTCGCTCAAGTCACAGGACAAACTCTGGAAGAACTTACTGGATATGAAAAAGAAGTGCCAAAAACTTTTACTGTAAATGATAACTGGAAAGAAATTACGCAATTTAGAAATAACGTAAATAAAGAATTTATGAAGGTTCTGAATGATAAGGAATCAGATCCTATAAAGAAGAAGTTTGATGACTTTAATAGAATTAACAGCCCAACAAAGCCTAGGGTGGCTGTGCTAGGCATGTCGGACGCCGGTAAGAGTACTTTCATTAACTCTTTATTAGGATCTAATGAACTTCCAGCATATTGGACACCTGCAACTTCAACAAATGTCTATCTAAAGCATATTTCGGATCGACCAAAGTATATAAGTGATGATGTGCTAGTTTTAGATAATGAGCGAAATCAAATTAATGTTGAAAAGCTAATGGATCATGAGTACTTTGAAGAACATAAAATCACTTCAGGCAGTCTTGATTTACTTAAGGAATTCGGTACTCGTAAAGGAAAGTTTTATGAAGAGGAAAGAAACCTGTTAATAATCACTTACCTCGATAAGGAAATATTAAATCTTTGTGATCTCATTGATGTCCCGGGTTTCGGAACAGGTGATCGTACCTTAGATGACACAATGGCAAACTCGACGCAAGGGATAGCAGATATTGTAATTTATTTGTCTCCATCTAATGCCTTCTTGCGTGGAGAAGAGTTACAATTCCTAAGGTCTACTATTAATATTCTACCTCCAATAGAAAGAAAAAATGATAATATCATTGAACCACTAGGTAATTTATTTGTAGTAGCATCTCAGGCTTTTAATGTTGACAAAGGGAATATAGAATCGCTTGCAACCGTATTAGATAATGGAACAGATAGGTTATATACCGATATAAATCCAGAAATATGGGAGAAAAAAACCGAAGCTACTGGACATGAATACAATTAAATCGACGAAATTAATCAGTTAATCAAGCATGAAGGATTGCAGGTGGAAAAGAGCAAAGAGCAGGAATTACAGGAAAAGATTAAGTTATATGATAGAAAACGGATCGCCAATACATGAAGTATTATAATGAGACAAAAAAATAGGCTACAACGGACCAAAGGAATTTGGTGGCATGGCAGCCTAATGAGTATATTTTATTTGTGTCTCATTCTGCTATGTTATTATAGCGTAGAATGGATTAGGACGTACAGTACTAGGAAACTTATAGCCGAAAACAATGCTGGTTTTGCATAATGCGGCTTTTTGTCTTTCCATAGAAAATAGATCATTATACCAATGGGGAAGAATATAAATGAAAGAAAGGATATTATTCTTTTATTTCTGCTAGTCTTTCTAACTCTTCTCACATTTGATTCCGCACATTGCCCACATATTGGCGTTCTGTGGGAATTTGCATAAGGTCTACCACAACTCATACATCTTCGATGGCCATCCGTAGCAAATCCTCCCATCTAAAATTCCCCCTTATAATTTCTTTAAAGTTCTGTTACTAGTCTTTTTAATTACTTCCCTTCGATTGTTACATTCTTCTTATCAGTATCCGGACTATCTAATTTAAAACCAACAAATGAGTCATCTACACGTGTCAATAAGCTTCCTTTTCCAGTTTTTATGCCCGAGAAATTTGTATCAAAAATCTTTTGGCTAAAGCTAACTCCATCAATTGAGAGTTCTTTATCTTCTTTTTTCCAAACATATGGATTAGGAACGAAGTTTTGTGGGTGGTATAGTTCATAACCATCCTTTTCAACAAAACTGCCTACTTTTTTAAGTTCATCAATGTAATTTGCTTTTTCTTCGTCAAAAAGCCTCTCATCGCTCTCTTTTAATTCCAATGCCTCTGGGCTTAGATATAAGAAATCTACATAATCACCAAAGACACCAGTATCTGAATTATCATTTACCAATTCAGATGTAACATTAGGCATGATAAGATCAATAGTTTCTGTATTTTGCCCTAACTCATCAATTTTAATATCAAGTGTATACTTTGTTGGTGATTGTTCCGGGATTTCGCCCTCAACGTTAAAATAAATAGCCTCAGTCATAGGTGTTTGTTCTTTAAAATATGCCTCGGTACCATCAGCCCCAATGGCGTACTGAAACTCTTTTTGAGCTTCACTTATAATTTCTGGGTTATAGAATTTATCTTCTTTAATTTCATTCTCGGAATTGATATATTGCTCATTAGACGTTTCTCGAGCTAACTTAATAAGTTCATCATCAGACAACTCTAGTATATCTTCTATGGTATTACTACCACCTAAGTTATACATATTTACCTTGCCTTTTTCAAAAACGTAAATATTATCGATATTTGAATCCCTGGTAGGTTCATCTTCGGTTTCAATCCAAACTGGATATTCTTCAAAGCCTTCACTTAACGACATATAATCCTCTGTTGTATGGTTTCGAGGGTTATCTCCGTTAGTTCCACCAGCTTCTTCCTTACTTCCACATGCTGCTAAAAGTACTAAGGCTGTAATAACCATCAATATAGGCACCCATCTTTTCTTTAAAGACATGTTCAATAACCTCCGTATATATTTATACAATCCATTTCAGTAAAAAAGTACCATAAGCACCAATTAAATTCTAAACTTTTTTACTATAAGTTTCAATCTTTCATTTAAGTTTTCTATTAATCCTTTGTTTCTCAGTATTAATGAATAGTACTTTTGACACTTAAATATATTTTATTTTCACTGCTCATCTAATCCATAAAGTTTGGTTTTGACGTCAAAAAACCTAACTCTATGTATAAGAGCTAGGTTTAGATTATAATATTCAAATTTAAATGTAAACTACTGGTAGGTTTATGAATTAATTTCGTTATCAAAAAATTTCTTTGATAAAATTAATTATAACATATATGTCAAGTTAGAGGCGAAGACTTGACATAAGGAATTTTTAGAATGAATTTCTTTTATCTTGTTTTATCTTTATTCTTACTATGTCCAACTAATTTAAACATTTCCCAGTAAAAATAAACTTTTCCTAATAAGACCTGGATTTCGGTAAAATAAACAATTCCGATTTCCGGGTCTTATTTCTATTATCCCTTGTCCTTACTGTCTTTTCTCGATATTCTCTTCCTTCCATTATCGGAGATCTTTATTTTAACTGACGAAAAAAGGTGAAAAAAAGGTGAAAAAGCGGGTGAAAAACGGCCAATTTTGAACAGAAAAAGTGTGGAAATGGTGGTTCGGTAGGAAATCTTTATTTTAACTCGAACGGTGGAATGCGGGTTGGAGCGGGTCTTTTTAGGAAATGTTTATTATTTTTGGACAGAAGGTGTCTAACTAAAATAAACTCTTCCCAATAAAAATAAACTTTTCCTAAAAAGACCTGGATTTCGGTAAAATAAACAATTCCGATTTCCGGGTCTTTTTTCTATTATCCCTTGTCCTTACTGTCTTTTCTCGATTTTCTCTTCCGTCTATTATCGGAGATCTTTATTTTAACTGAGGAAAAAAGGTGAAAAAACGTGTGGAAAAGCAGGTGAAAAACAGCCAATTTTGAACAGAAAAAGTGTGAAAATGGGGGTTCGGTAGAAATCTTTATTTTAACTCTAATGGTGAAATGCGGGTTGGAGGGGTATTGTTCATTTGCTGAACAGCAAGATTGTTCCGTTGAACGAGGAGGAAGAAAGCTAATAATAAAGTTTACTTTGCACTATATGCGTAATCTAGTAAAGGCACATATTCCCAAGACTAAAGAATGGTTTTAAAAAATTGCCATACAACCGCTGGGAATGATTGGATGTGTTTTGTATAATTTTTATGGACTACAGCAATAATCCGAAGCTTATGGAGGTAACGCTGCGTGAAATTTAAATTTGTAATCTTTCTGATTCTAACAACGCTGATTATAGGAGGATGCAATATGAGTAATGGCAAAGAGTCCCTCTCCCCTTCTGAGATGGATCCGAATGATTTACCAGATGTGCCGGCTTTCCAGGACGAATTGACGAGAGATTACTTAGAATCAACTGAACCAGTTAGAGAAGGTTATTACACTCTGGAATCAGCTACTAATACTTTCACTCTTGATTTTCCTGAAGACATGGTTGTAGACGAAACAAGTATGGCGGGTAATGAAGGAAACTCAGAATCTCTTATCTTTTATTATGATGACAATGATGCAGATGTAATGGATGAATATATAGTTCATTACTACAGTTCCATACCTGACATTGAATACAGTAAAGATTTAATGAATAGGAGAGCTGGAGAAGAACTGAATTTTAAAGAAGTACAGACCGAGAATGAGAACCAACGTCTTGAAGTTGCAGAAATGGATTCCGATAATACAGGAAGTTATATAGCTGCACTGGTAAGGGACGAAAAGAATCAAGAAATACAAGTGTTTGTTGATATTATTTGCAGAGATGATATTGCGGAAGATAAGTGTAATACGTTGAAAGAACAAGAGAAAAAGAAAGTAACAGAGGTTCTAAAATCAATCCAATTTAAAGAAGACAAAGGTAAGTGAATGCCATGGCGAAGGGCATACTGGATTATCAGCTAATAGCAATGCGACTTACGAATGAAGAATATAAAAATATGACCTCAGAAGAATTAGAGTCAACAGTACGACAAGTGTACTTAGAAGAAACAGGATCACTGTTAGATGCGGATATAAAAATTTTCCACTCTTCCGATACTGGAAATAGCTTGATAAATAAAACTGGATATAATGGCACAGCTATATATGTTGATGCCGGCAAACAAGAGGAAATGTATGTTATTTCTCAAGGAACTACCAATGGCCCAGACTGGTCTTTTAACGGAAAAGGTCCACTTGCAGGTGAATCAATTGATCAACCAGTAGCTACAGACTTATTTGTTGAACAGGCGAAGACAGAGCTTGCTGTTGACAATGATACAAAGATAATCTCATGGGGGCATTCATTGGGGCATCATAATAACGCACAAGCTTATTTGGGATATGACACATTTGATGAAGTCTATGGAATGAATGGTGCTCAAGTAAATGCCTATCAGCTTTACGATATGAACCGTGATTTCAGGAATGCAATTAAAAACGAATTTAATATTAGTAATAAGGAAGATCTTCGAGAAGCGGTACCAGTTGAAGATTTTGAAGTCTTTACAGAAGAATTCTTTAAAGACAAAGCTAATGGTATTCACCAGATTGTTTCAGCAGATGACCCGCTAAATGGGTTGACCCCTTTTGTTCCAGGAATGGTAGAATTGGGGCAGATTGAAGTTGTTGACACCAACCCCGACGTCTCGGGAATTAAAGAGTTAGCAAAAGACATTCCTCCTGAAGTTATAAAGGATGTACAGGACTTGGCTTTAATTTATGCAAAAGCAGATAATGCGGGTGGCACAAAAGAGGTCGCTAAACAGCTCTTTGGGGTGGATATGGACTATCTGAAGGATGTAGACAGCTTCGGGAGTTTCTTGAGTTGGTACACGTTTAATCAAGGAGAATTCGATGAAACGGTAAAGGCTCTTAATAAGAGTGTCCCGCCCTTACTGGATAAAGTAAGAGTCGTTTTGGATAACAAGGACTTGATTTTCGGACGGTTACAAGAAGCGGGTTATATATCCCTAAAAGAAAAAGATACGATGATTGAAGAACTGGAACTTATAGAGTCTCACCTTTCAACGATAGAAGATGGATTGAATGCTAATTCCAGTTTGTCTGGTGTCCAATTTTTGCAAGATATCTCTACGGTTGCATTTGGCGGAAGTCTGGTATGGGTAAAGTCATCGCTAACGTCATCAATAGAGCGCATGAAAGATAGCGGTTTTTTTGAGAGTCTAAATAAAATAGTAGCCAGCCATAGCATACCGGAACTACTTGCTGCCATGTCGGAAGGCAATAAAAGCTATTTCGGCACAGATATGGTCTACACAGCAACCAAGGGCGATCCTATCAAAGTGAACATCTCCGCAGCACTCCGTATGTATCGAGAGACCCTCCCCATCCTAGAAGAAAAAGAAACCAAGATTCGGAATTTTGAGCAAGCGGTAAAAGAGGAATTAGATGATAGTTATAAGGATGAAAAGCGAAAAGTCCAGGACGAGATCGACCGCATGGAATCGAGTCCAGGTAGTTACCGTGACTTACTTGCTAAACATGGACACTTACCGGCATTCAATAAAGAAATGAAGACTATCAAAGTACACGAAGTCTTCTACCCTTTGGAGAATAATGACTTTGAAGAGGAAATTCATGAACTGAAGAAATCAGTAGAAAGCGGCAAACTGTATATTGAGAAGTACCGAAAGGCAATCGAGGATTTATTTGACGAAGAGGACAATGTATCCAGGCTATTCGATTTTTCAAGGAGGTTCTAAATGGGACAGCAACGCACATTCCAGGCTACGGAACAGTTAATCCCTAATAAGGATTACTCCGATAAGAAAAAGGCTTTAAACACTCCGATTGATGGGATTAGAGAAAATGATGAACAGTTCTACTCTTATGTAAATAAGATTATTATTGGTGAGGATCAAAAAGGTAAAATCATTGATGCGATGAAGAAAGAAACTGCATCTCGTATGAATCATGATGATGGCATATGTGAAGATGTTGCCAGAAAGATAAACAAAGCTGTAACTACATTTAATGAGCAAGTGGCAGAAATGAAAGAGCAGCGGATATCGGTTACTTATGAGGATCATAATATGGAATGAAGAAGGGACTAGCCATGCGTACTAGTTCCTTCTTCTTGTTCTAAATTTTTATATGTCAAACTCATCTAAGTTACCATGGAGACTGTTCTTCCTACCGTACATAACTTTCTGACTTAATATCATGTGTTTTGTTAGTAATGAAATTATCTTGAGGAATTTGCCAAGTGTCGTTAATTTTATGGCAGCCCTTTAACTTGCCAGTTTTACACATACGTTGAATAGTGCTGATACTCAAACCAAGTTTTTTTGCTGCTTCCCATTCTGAATATGTTTTCTTAAATCTATTGTTCCTTTCAAATTGGAATTGATTTCATTTATAAAATGTTTTTAACTAAAAAGAAGTATAACCAAAATCCTTTCAAAATAGAGGATGAACGGAATAAAGGAATAATAATAGAAGAAATCAAACAATTTAAAGTATTTGTGAATACAGAACAATACAAATGAGAATTTTAAGGGATTTGCAAACAGAACAACGTTGGTAATAGTGGAAATGTAGTATATTCGATTGAATTTAATATCAATGATGGTGAAATTCTAAAGCCTAGGAAGTACATATCTTCTTCTGGTCGAATTGTAGAGGAAGAGGAAATATTGTCTTTTTCAAACTCAACTGAAAATAGATTTTTGTTTGTAAGTTTTTCTAGTGTGATTGGTGCAATCAAAGAAATGGAAAAAAATAATAACTTTATGTAACGAGAAAGATATTAAATGGGATGAAAATGGATTATATTTCTCAATTATACTCCATAAAGTTAATTCACCAAAACATCTTTTTACTGAAGAGGAAATTGAAAAGGAATTAAAAGAAGGCGATGATTCTAAGGATGTCCTTGTGATAGATGCAGATGGATATGCTCAATTCTTCTCCCTATTATGGAAGAACTTAGTCACATTTCCCGAATATTCAATACAAGCCAGAACAGAAAAAAAGAGAAATTGGGGGTTTTGAGGAAGAACTTTTTAGCAGGGGAATAAAACTTAAATTAGACGAAACCAGCATTTTATTGCTGTTTTTTTTACTTTAAAATTAAATCTAAAAGTACCTTGTTATTTTAAGTAATTTAACTTATAATAACAATGTACTTAATGATATTGAGTATTTTGTTAGGAGGGTATATTTTTTGAACAAAGAGCTGCTAAAGGGAAATATCGATCTTCTAATTCTTTCTGTAGTGAAAGAAAAAGAGAGTTACGGCTATGAAATTTCAAAAACAATAAAGGAAAAAACAGAAGGAGAATTTGAAATTCAAGAAGCTACCTTATACTTATCACTAAAAAGATTAGAAAAGCAGGGTGCGGTATCATCTTCATGGGGGAAAGAAAGCCATGGAGGAAGACGTAAATACTACGCCATAACAAATGAAGGTGTTCAACTATTAGATAGCCTTATAGATGATTGGAGAAAAGTCACCGAAATGGTTAAAAGGTTTATATAAAGGAGGACAATTAATGAGTCAATATATGAGAAAAATATTTAGTCTCGGGGATTTAAAATATAGCTGGATATTATTACTTTCATCATTACTTTTTGGAATCACGAATTTTACTGACCAATTGTATTCAGGTGATCCAATTTGGGTGCTTATCAGTTACTTGATTTCGTTTTCAATTGCCGTTCTTTGGGGTGCAATAAATTATATTAGTCATATTCGTATGAACAATATGTACAAGAAACAGGATGACATACAATTATACGTCAGCCAATTAGCTATGAGTGAAGAAGATAAGCAGGAATTACAAACTTATTTAGCAGATTATGTTCAAGATTTGATACAGCAGGGTAATAGTGAAGCGGATGCTACAAGGGAGGCAATCAATCAATTCAAGGTCAAAGAATTTTTAGCTCTATCTAAAAATACAATGTTCTTCAATTTGCATGCCCATTATTATTTAATTGGCTGGACAATTGTTTCTATTTTAGCTTCTATTTTAGTCTGGATACTAGAGGTTACGATGCTTCCTTATCCATTAATTACATTCACCATCGAAAGTATTTTTATTGCTTATTCAATTGGACTTTTTGGAATGTTTATCTTGTATAAGATTATTGATGCTATGATTTATCGGAAGTTTAAAGATTTATTTTAATAGTAGAAGGAGGAGTTTAAATGGAGACTTGGATTACAAATATAATGGAGCAATTTGGATATATAGGTATCTTCTTATTAATTACAATAGAGAACCTATTTCCTCCGATACCGTCTGAGGTTATCTTAACATTTGGAGGATTTATGACTACCCATACATCCCTTAGTGTCTTGGGGGTGGTTGTAGCTTCCACAATTGGATCAGTGGCAGGAGCAATTGTTCTTTATGGAATTGGGCTGCTTATTGATGTAAATAGAATAGAAAAAATTGTTGGAAAGTGGGGGCATATTCTTAGACTATCAAAAAAAGATATTCACAAAGCGAATGAATGGTTTTCAAAGTATGGCGTGTGGACTGTGTTTTTCTGCCGTTTTATTCCTTTAATTAGAAGTTTGATCTCCTTACCGGCTGGGATGGCACATATGAATTTTGCTGTATTTTTAGTATTAACTACCTTAGGAACGTTTATATGGAATGTTGTCCTTGTTAGTATAGGTGCTACAGTTGGCGGGTCATGGGAAACCATTGTAGGTTATATGGATATATACTCAAATGTGGTGTATGTAGTGTTGGCATTATTATTTGTGATGTTTGTTGTTTTCTTTATAAAAAAGAGATTAGTAATAAATAAATAAGTTTCTCTTAATGAGGTAACATTACAACAGACGTTTTCTGTAATAGGAAGGCGTCTTTTTTTATTTATCGAATTAAAGAGTAATATATTTTGAAGAATAATAACTTATACTATTTGTGAAAGTATTGTGAAGAGTTTCATTTAAAGCTTTAGCACAATAAGTTCCTAAACAAAAGGAAATAGCTCAGTCAATATGAGACTAGGCTATATTTCAGAAAACAAAAAGTACCGAAAAACGGAACCCGTTACTAAAATGGTTGTATTATTAGAAATGAATAATACGAAACACGCTGTGCATCTGTCTACTGTGTCTCCATATAAAATTAACGTACCTTAAATAATATTAATGTTCCCAATCCGAGGGTTTTTCCGGTACTTTTCCGGCTGACCTTCGGGTTTTTTTATGCCAAAATCGGTGGTGATCCAATCGTAATCCAATCCCAATTTCCAATCAAAATTCAATACAAATCCAAGCGGTTTTTACTATTCCGTTTTCCTCCAATTCTTGTCCTGCAAGGGTTCTTCCAGACCTTAACTCTGGTTCAGTTGGTTTCCTCACATTTTAAGATTAAAAGGCCCTCCGTTTTTCTTTCAAGGTTCATTCGAAAAGGAACGTAATTTTTTATACAAATGAGTGGAAAATCGTTACAATTTCATGCGGAACTCGGCAAAAAGGCGGGAACGTAATTATTTTATAAGCGAAATTGAAGGGGAGTGTGAAAGTGGGCAAGGACTTGGGGGAGAAGGGGTTGAGGGGAGTGAGATCGGGAAGGGGGGTGGAATGTATTTTTTTGTGGGGACATAGTAGACGGTGGTTTCCCAGTCATAAAATAGTTTTCCTAATAAGACCTGGATTTCGGTAAAGAAACAATTCCGATTTCCAGGTCTTTTTCATGGGCAGTCCTTGTCCTTGCTGCCTTTTCTCGATATTCTCTTCCTTCTTTTATCGGAGATCTTTATTTTAACAAACGAAAAAAGGTGAAAAAGCGGGTGAAAAACAGCAAATTTTGAATAGAAAAAGTGTGAAAATGGTGGGTTTGAACTGTAACCCTAAAAATGGACAGTTTAATAAAAAGCACTAGGGCTAACCTTGCTAAAGCAAGAAGCAATCAGACAGGACATAGAGTAATCGATTTAGGCTGCGATAAATGAGGGGGAAAAATCGACCAAAGAGGAAGTATGTGTAGATGGACGAGTACATAAAACGAACCGGGGAAGTGGCCATGAAACAGGCAAAAAAGAATAATACGTATATCGTATATGAAAAGGGTGGTAAGTTGGTAAAAGAGTATCCTAGTGGAAAAATTGTTCTGTTGAAACGGGGAAGAATAAAGCCAATAGCGTTGTTTCGCAGAACTATCCTCGTAACCTGATAAAGGCATATCTGCCCAAGACTAAAGAATTGTTTTATGAAATTGCCATACAACCGCTGGGAATGATTGGATGTATTTTGTATAATTTTTATGAACTGTAGCAACAATCCATTAATGGAGGTAAGGTTGGATGAGGTTGAAAGCGGTCATCGTACTAATCTTAATGATATTGGTTGTAGGAGGGTGCGGAATGAGTAAGGAAAATAATTCGGTGTCTCCATCTGAGATGGATGTGAGCAAGCTTCCGGATGTACCGGCATTTCAAGATGAATTTACGCGTGAGTTTCTACAATCTGTTGAGCCTGTTGAAAACAGATATTATCCATTTAAATCGAAGACGGAAAGTTTTACGATGTTTTTCCCAGCGGATTTTACTATTGATAAAAGAAGTTACAATGTGGGTCCGGAAAATAATAGTGAGTTTATATCAATGTCTCAAACTGATGAGCAAAAAGAAGCTTTTGTGAATCATAGAATAGATTATATTAATTATATGTCCGACCCTGAAAACAGTAGAGAACGAATGAGAAACAGTTCTGGTCAAAAATTAGAGTTTGAAGAAATTAATACAGATTTCAAAAAACAACACCTAGAAGTTGCAGAATATGAGAGTGGTCCTTTTAGCGTTATAGCTGCTCTTATATGGAACGAAAATAATCAAGGTATTACAATATTTAGTGACATTGATTGCAGAGAAGACTTAAATGAGAATCAATGCTTGGAAGCAAAAGACACCCAGCGAGAATCAATTATGGATATGATTAAGTCAATACAATTTTCTACAAATGAAGAAAGTGAGTGATTGTATTGGGTATGCATTTTTTAGAATCTCCTGAAATTAAAGCCAGATTAATTGATATAGAGTATGAAGACTTGGGACCGGAGGAGATGGAAAATAAGATACGGCAGATGTATCTCGAAGAAACAGGCCAACTATTTGAAGGAAAAATAGATATTTTTCATTCTTCAGATGCCAAAAGTGAATCTATAGATAGATCTTACTATGATGGCACAGCTATTAAAATAAGTAATGACGGTCAAGAAGAGCTGTACGTGATATCTCAAGGAACTCAAGGTGGAGATGATTGGTTATATAATCTTAAATCTATGCTGGCAGGTCAAACAGCAGAGCAAGCTGAGGCAGCAAACGAATTTGTGATTGAAGCGAAAGAACATTTTCAAGTTAATGATATTAAAACATATGGCTTATCACATTCCTTAGGTCATAATAATAATACTGTATCTTATTTAGCTTTTGATACATTTGATGAAGTATTTAGTATAAATGGAGCACAGCCGAATTATTATGAATTGTTTCATGTTGATAGTAAATTTAACTACGCAGTTCGAAGCAAGTTCAATATTAGGAATAACCAAGATATTTACGATATACAACCTCAAAGATTACATGATTTTGCAATGCAATACTATCAAGATAAATCTGATAACATCCACCAAATCATCTCAAAAGACGATCCGCTCTACGCAGCAAGCGCGGTTCGCGGCTTCTTTACATTAGGCAATGTGACGATGATGGATACCAATCCTGATACACCAGGTCTTCGTGAATTGATGGAAGATATCCCCGATGATGTAGTAAAGAATTTTCAGGATCTGGCAATTGATTTTGCTATAGGGTCTGAGAAGGGTGGTACAAACGGTGGGGTTGAAGCATTAATAGGAGTGGATTTAAAGGAATTCGAGGGTATCGACGGTTTCTGGAGTGGGGCAGGCTTTTATTTCACTCATTCATCAGAAATAGATACTATGATTAGATCCTTAGAAGAAAAGGTCCCTACCCTTTTGGATAAGTTAACGCCCATAACAGAAAATTCGGAGGAAATCTTCGGCAGCTTATATGAAGCAGAATATATCACGAAAGAACAGAAAGATGTCATGATTGAGGAGATAGCCATAATCGAACAAGAACTGCAAGAAATAAACGAGACTATCGGAAGAAATGTAAATAGCCGTGATTCAGGAAACCCCAACGCTATATTCGGCGGAGACATAGGGGCGGGATTAAGAATTTATTTTGATCATGTGAAAGCTATTATAGAGAGTGTTGATCGAATAAAAGAAAGCGGTATTCTGGACAATCTGAGTGCCATTACAGACAGCCATAGCATCTCTGAATTGCTTTCTGTCATGTCAGAAGGCAAGAAAGGCTACTTAGGCACCGATATGGTGTACACTGCAACAAAAGGCGATGGCGACCCTATCAAAGTTAATATCTCCGCGGCACTCCGCATGTACCGAGAAACTCTCCCCATCCTAGAAGAAAAGGAAACAAAGATCCGAAATTTTGAACAGTCAATAAAAGAAGAATTGGATGATAGTTACAAGGATGAAAAACGAAAAGTTCAGGGCGAGATCGATCGTATGGAATCTAGCCCTGGTAGTTACCGAGATTTATTAGCCAAGCATGGACACTTACCCGCATTCAATAAAGAGATGAAATCCATCAAAGTACATGAAGTCTTCTACCCATTGGAGAATAATGATTTTGATGAAGAAATCCATGAACTGAAGAAATCTGTTGAAAGCGGCAAGCTATATATTGAAAAGTACCGTAAGGCCATCGAGGATTTATTTGATGAAGAAGATAACGTATCCAAACTGTTTGATTTCTCAAGGAGGTTCTAAATGGGACAGCAAAGGACTTTCCAAGCCACGGAACAGCTAATACATAATGGGGACCATTCCGATAAGAAGAAGGTTTTGAAGACTCCTATTGATGGGATTAGGGAAAATGACAAGGATTTCTATTCTTATGTAAATAAAATAATCATTAGTGAAGATCAAAAAGGAAAAATCATTGATGCAATGAAGAAAGAAACGACAGACCGAATGAAACATGATGAGGTAATCTGTGAGGATATTACAAAGAAAGTAAATAAAGCAGTGAATACATTCAATGAGCAAGTGACAGAAATGAAGGAGCAGCGGATATCGGTTACCTATGAAGATCACAATATGGAATGAAGAAGGGACTAGCCATATATACTAGTTCCTTCTTGTTGTTTTAATATTTACAAATCAAACACATCTCCATCACCGTTGAGACCACGATACCGCACAAATTCTTCTCACTTAATGTGATCTGCTTTGTTAGTAATGAATTTATGCTAAGGGATCTGCAAAATGTTATTGATTTTTTCAACTCATTGACAGTGGATATAATCGAGATAAATTTCTAGGAGGAAAACCAAAATGCTAAACGACGTCAAAAATAATTTGATTGTATCTTGTCAAGCTTTACCGGAAGAACCATTGCACAGCTCATTTATCATGTCCAAGATGGCATTGGCTGCAAAGCAAGGAGGAGCAAAAGGTATACGTGCAAATTCTAAAGAAGACATTATTGAAATAAAAAAAGAAGTGAACTTGCCAGTCGTTGGAATAATTAAGCGTGATTATAAGGGGTCATCGGTATATATCACACCAACTTATCAAGAAATAGATGAGCTGCTGGAAAGCGGTTGTGAGATGATTGCCATGGATGCCACAGAAAGAAGAAGGCCTGAAAACATCGAGTTAATTAAATTAGTCAAGTACGTTCGAGAAAAAGACCCAACCATACAATTGATGGCCGATATTGCTACCCTTGAGGACGCTGTACAAGCTAATCAGCTTGGTTTTGATTGTGTTTCGACGACATTGTATGGCTATACAGAGGACACAAGTAACAAAAAGCTTTACGATAATGATTTTGAATTTTTAAAAATAGTTATTGAAAATGTCAGTATTCCTGTAATTGCTGAAGGGAATATACTGACCCCAGAAATGGCCAAACGGTGCTTATATATTGGTGCATATGCTGTGGTGGTTGGCGGTGCGATAACAAGACCGCAGCAGATAACCGAACGATTCAGTGAAGAGATACAACTAGGTTAGTAGATTTGTGAGTAGATGTTCTATATTTTTGAATGGATAAATGCAGGGTAGATTCACCAGGATTCTGCCCTGTTTTTTACTTCATCATCCGTAGTCAGGAATAATGCAATATAAATGAATTTGATTTATATGGTAAAATATTCAAAGAGTATTAGATATAAAAAATAATACAGTTATTTAAGAGAGAAAAATAAGGAAGAAAGGGAGTATTGTATTGATGAATAGTAAGAGAAAACTGTTAATAGGAATGTGTACAACTGGATTACTTCTATTGGCTGCTTGCGGAAACGCCTCTGACGAATCGACTGCTGCTTCTACAAATGCGGATTCAGCAGAAAATGATTTACGTGCTGACACCGATGAAAAAGGTGATAGCAACACAAACACCGACACGGAAGATAAAGGAAATAACGACACATATACCGATGCAAATAATACAAGTAGTAACGATGCAAATGAGAAAGTAAATAATGACTCTAATAGCGATAAGAAAGAAGACGATGCTTCAACTGGTAGTACAGCAAGTCTGAAGGAAGAATATCTCGATAAATTAAATGCAGCTAGTACGGAAACGGAAGAATCAAGGAACAACCCAGCTGATTCCTCTACATATGCTATGAAGAATGTTGAAGGAAATAATTATACCGTTTGGGATGGATTGTTGAATGAAATTTATCAAGTCTTAGAGAATCAGCTTACTGCAGAGGATATGGAGCACTTAAGACAAGAACAGCAAAAATGGATAGATTATCGTGATAATAGTGCAAAAGAGGCGTCACTAAAGTATGAAGGCGGTACAATGGAAAACTTGGAATATACGAGTGTGCTGGTGAATCTCACCGAAGATAGGTGCTTTGAATTAGTTGAAAACTATATGAAATAATGTTTTTTTAAGGTGAGGGAGTAATCGTGGAAATTAAATGAAAGGATGATTCGTTGAAGTACCTTTCTAAGGGAAACTGGTCATACTATATTGCCGTTTTGACAGTGGTTTTAACGGTTTTGATAAGGTATATATTTGAAATATATATCGATGATCTTCATCCTGTAGTTATTGTCATGATTGCTTTAGTTCTTATAACGCTTCCAATCTTCGGGATAATCTATGCGTTTTATATAAAGCGTATGTGGTTAAGGATAGTAATGTTAGCTATGCATCTCTTGATTGGATGTTTTGCAATACGGTTGAGTTTTTTGGGTATTTACTTTCTACTTTTAGTTTATTTATGGGATAATGTTTTGAGTATATCTAACATCTTTTAATATGGACCTAATAAACAGTGTGATGGAATACTTTTCAATGCACTGTTTATTTGATGATAATAAAAATGGAATGTTCATAATTTACTGTCGTTTGATAAAGCGTGTTCAAGCATGCTATAAGTGTAAAAGAGAGTTATATGATAAGATTTTAAATTGGTATAGATAATGAAAGGAATTTTTTATATGATAGATAATTTCTGGCGTGATTTACCACGACCGTTTTTTGTGCTGGCGCCAATGGAAGATGTGACGGATGTTGTGTTTCGTCATGTGGTAAGTGAAGCGGGCAGACCTGATGTGTTTTTTACCGAGTTTACAAACTCGGAGAGCTATTGCCATCCAGATGGGAAGGATAGCGTTCGCGGCCGTTTGACGTTCACAGAAGATGAACAGCCAATGGTGGCCCATATATGGGGAGACAAGCCTGAAAACTTCCGTCAAATGAGTATTGGGATGGCGGAACAAGGATTTAAGGGTGTGGATATCAATATGGGCTGTCCTGTACCGAATGTAGCTGGCAATGGAAAGGGAAGCGGTCTTATCTGCCGTCCCGAAGTTGCTGCAGAATTGATCCAAGCTGCAAAAGCAGGGGGATTGCCTGTTAGCGTGAAGACAAGACTTGGTTACACGGATATAGATGAATGGCGCGATTGGCTGACACATGTATTGAAGCAGGATATTGCCAATCTTTCCATCCACCTGCGTACCAGAGCGGAAATGAGCAAGGTGGATGCGCATTGGGAGCTGATTCCTGAGATCAAGAAGCTTCGTGACGAGGTGGCACCAGATACACTTCTGACGATTAACGGCGATATTCCTGACCGTGAAACAGGTTTGAAGCTTGCTGAACAATATGGTGTTGATGGGATTATGATTGGGCGCGGTATCTTTACAAACCCATTTGCTTTCGAAAAGGAACCGAAAGAGCATACCAGTAAGGAACTGCTTGATCTTTTAAGGCTGCATTTGGATCTGCATGATCAATATTCAAAAACAGAAGCCCGTGCGTACAAACCTCTTCCACGCTTCTTTAAAATTTATCTCCGCGGATTCCGAGGGGCAAGTGATTTAAGAAATCAATGCATGAACACAAAATCAACAGATGAAGTGCGTGCACTACTCGATGACTTTGAGAAGAAGTATCTTGCTGGAGCAGCGGAATAGAGGTTTTCCAATTCACTTAAGACGGATTGCAAAATTGAACCGAAAAAAGAAAGAGGCCTGGAACACTTACGTTTCAGGCCTTTTCGTATTGGATGATATCCAATACGAAAGTGATGGTTGAAGAACGGAATGGAGGTAGCAGAAAGTGATTTCTGCCGGAGTAAACTACAAATAAGCAAGATAGTTGCTCCTTGTATCCCGTGTTAACATTTCCTACCTTCATTCATATACTACATCCAGGTTACAACAAGTAAAGGATGGGATAGTCATGCTCTTTGTGGGGCTAATCCTCTTAGTCATTGCTGTAAGCTTGGACAGTTTTGGTGTAGGGGTTACTTATGGTATGAGGCGGATTCGCATTCCCTTTTTACCGTTATTAATTATCATGTTATGTTCTGGAGTTATGGTTTTGGCTTCCATGACCATAGGGAGTATATTAAGTTCTTTTATTTCTTTCGGTTTTGCGGACATAATCGGAAGCTTGATTTTAGTTTCAATCGGGTTATTCAGTCTGTTTAATGTTCTCCGCTCTAATAATAATGGATCCGTAGAAGAAAACGTAATAACACATGATAAAGTAGAAGAAAAAGAATGGAAGATTGAAATAAAGAAATTAGGTCTGTTCATAACTGTACTTAAGAAACCACAACGGGCGGACTTGGACCGCTCAGGTACAATTTCGGCAAAAGAAGCCCTATTACTAGGATTTGCCCTCGCTTTGGATGCATTTGGCGCTGGTATAGGAGCTGCTATGCTAGGCGGGTATTCACCATTTGTAACTGCTTCGTTGGTCGCAATAATGAGCGGGTTCTTTATTTTCTTGGGTATTAAATCGGGTTATATCTTGGCAAAAATAAAATGGATGCATCAATTGGCAGTTTTACCACCATGCCTATTAATAGCCCTTGGGCTTTTCAAGATTCTATAAGTAATGAAATACATCGATTCATTATCCCAGAATCTCATACGTGACAGTAGCGTAATATGTTAAGTGATGATAAATAGTATAGATTTTATGTAACTCTCGCGCACAGGGTGCTTTTTCCAGAACACACCAAGCCTACCCATTGAAGTATCGTTTTCAAAAATCGGCCCACATCACCATCATAGAAGGTACCCTGCAGAGAGTTACTCTATTAGGAGATATAAAACAACCTATTATGATTTGTTCCTTGCTTCAAATCCAACATTCCACAAGAAAATTCCAGTTTGCTAGTTCACTTGATGTTTAATATAAGCTAGAGTGTTTCATAATCCATGTTATCGAAATATCATTTGTATATTTACCTGAATTTTTGTTATTGACTAGTCTGTTCTGAATGGTAAATTATGGTGATATAATGGTGGATGAATGATGTATCGGGAAGGATGGTTAGTTGCTTAAATTAACTAAGGAAACATTGGCATAGGACAGCATCAATGGTAATTATTTATGTAATGGGAATGTCTTTACTTCTCATGGATGTATTGCCCTTCCAGCCGCTGGGGGTGGATACTTCTTATTGTCAGGATTGTATTTCCACTTATAGGACCAGTATATGCATTTTTCATAAAAAGATTGTGGCTGAGAGTAGCGATGATAATCCTAAATGTTGTAATAGGGTTCATCACTGTTCATTTGGGTACAATGGCAATCATATTTAACTTCTTTACAGGTTTTGATTAACTGAGATTATTTATTGTATGTTGTATCTGGTTCGCGAAGGTATAGTAAATATTGTTACATGATCAGTTATCAGATCTCTTATCCTTAATCCTTTCAATCAGCAATACTGATGCAATGATGAGAACCAAAATGTCTACCAAACCGAACGAATTGAAAAATGCGTCATCTAACGTTTGACCATTACTTAGTCTATAAATAAACAAACCTAATGAGAATAGTGCAAAATAAACAAACATATAAGACAAGCTTCCAGATGCCAACCAAACTATGACTCCTATAATGATTACACCCAAGATAAGCCATCCACTGGCAGTCATGAAAAACACCCCTCTTTTAGATTTTTATTTATCCACCAATGCATCGGAGTAGTCACAAATAACGATGCTTTTACTTCGTTGTTGTGGCAGCTATTTTAAAAGATTTATCGAATTATTGGAAGATATGAGGATAACAAGAATTGAAAAAATCGCAGCACTTATCTCATTTTCTTTATTTACTCACTTGCCATTCATCTTTAATTGTTTCACCTAATGTAACATCCAATAATACAGCAAGTATATCCTCGATGTTAAATCTTTGTTTATTTTGTACTGTAGATAGTAGGTGCTTTTATAAATGCTGATTCTCATATGTGGTATTGGTCATCTAATGGGTGGTCTCATGCTTAAGCTGTCTGATCCAGGGAGCACCAACAGGATGGCAGGCTATCGGACGAAACGATCCATGAAGAATGAAGCTTTATGGAAATTCGGGCAATCATACGCTGCGAAGTTGCTTGTGTTGATGGGGGTAGTGAATATTATCGTTGGGGGAATGGTGTTATTGTTTTTCCACTACGACAATGAGTTATTTATATTTGTTGAATTGGTATGGGTGATTGCTTCTTTGGTACTCGTATATAGTTTAACTGAATGGAAATTAAAGCGGTTAGAGGAAACAATGACGAGCCGAAGAGACGGGTGAAGAAAATAATGAGATATCCTTAAGCAATGATGTAGAGTAGGTTGGTCGAGGGACGTATTCTTCTTTTACACATTTAAACAAATATTTAATCCAAAAAGTTTGCTCTATGTAGGAATAATATATCTTAATCGATGGTCTGGAGGTGTGCAATTGATAAAAAATAAAAAAATGTTATGGACGTCGCTTATTCTTTTCATTATTTCTACAGTAATGACTATTCCTTTTCCGCATAAAAATCCTTTGGGAGAAACTGTTGTATCGGTGTTTAATTTTCCAATTCGTACTGTTTATGGACTGCATTATATAAGAATAATATCATTTATTTTATTTATCGCCAGTTTATTTTTCCTGACCAGATCATTGGAAAAGTATCATGTGCGAGCAGTCTTGTTTGCGATAATTATCGCAGTTTTCCTCCCTTCCTTGATTGTTGAATCTTATCAAAAGACGCTGGCAACGGGAGTTGACGCGGTTTATTATGATGAAAAATGGAGTGATTGTGATTTCGAGATGGTTGGCGAATCGACACTAAGCGGGGAATGCGAACTTCCTTTAGAGAATTATAGTAGTGATGATGTGGAATTTACCGTTGAATTTTATGAGAAATACATATCCGAAGACGATATACCGATGGTTTCGCTCATGAATGAAAACGCGCCTCATAGGATTGGCTTGATGGCGAAAGAGAGAAAACTGGTAAAAATAAAAACTAGAATTGATGTTTCTGAGATGGAGAACCACATTGAAGGTGGAAGTGCATCAGGTGTAGATATCATGATTAAGGCCGGGGAGAAGATGAGGAAGTTATGAAATAGCACGAGTATTACACGGAGGCTTTAGGGATGTTAAAAGCACTGCATATTAGTTTGGCAATTATTGTAGTTTGTCTATCTGTTTATGGTTTTATTACGGGCAATCACGAGACTTCTTCTTATATGTTGTTATTTTTGGGATTGATGTGTTTAGTGATGGGGGTTTCTCAATTTAAAGAGAAACGAAAGTCTATGGGTGTCATTCTGTTTGTTACTTCTTTTTTTGCCCTATTTGTCTTGATATATACCATTTAGATATCAGGTACTGAAACTGTTCTGCAGGAGTTTGAGCAGTTATAAGGATCATGAAATTGAAAATTTGAGTATAATGCCCTACATATAATGAGTTCTGACTTTTGCTAATGAGTGAATTACCTAAAAAAAGGAGGATATCACGGTGAGGTTCCTAAAGAAAGGCGATAAGATTGGTGTTTTTTCTCCTTCTTCGCCGGCTTCTGTTTCGTCGGAGATGCGATATAAGCGAGGAAAATCATTTCTTGAACAAAAGGGTTTTCAAATTGTGGAAGGGAGTCTGACGGGTAAGAGTGAAATTTATCGGTCAGGCAGTCCCAAAGAAAGAGCTGAAGAATTAAATCAATTGCTCCGAGATCCGTCCATAACGATGATCGTGACGATGATTGGCGGTACGAATTCAAATAGTATTCTCCCCTATATTGACTATGAAGCGTTTAAGAATGACCCAAAATTAGTAGTGGGGTACTCGGATGCTACGGCAGTTTTAATGGCTTTATACGCCAAAACGAATATACCAACTTATTACGGACCAGCGCTTGTTGCTTCTTTTGGGGAATTTGAGCCTTTAGTGGATGATACATATGCTTATTTTGAGAAGTATTTTTGTGAACAACCTGTAACACCATACGTAATTCCAATGCCAAGTTATTGGTCGGATGAAGTGGTAAATTGGCTGGAGTACACTAAAGAAAAGACTTTATATGATAATAAGTGGATCGGTGTAAATGAAGGGGGAGCAGAAGGGCGTTTGGTCGGTGGAAATAATAACGCGATGTATGGATTCATTGGCACACCCTATTTTCCACAGTTTGAACAAGGGGATATTTTACTGATTGAAGATACATCAAAAAATGCTGCGATAGTGGAGAAGAATATAGCAATGCTTAAACTTCATGGTATTTTTGAAAAGGTTTCAGGAATCATTCTGGGAAAGCATGAACAGTATGATGATCTGGGAACAGGCAAACAATCTATAGATATATTGCTGGAACAATTGGATGGAAAGGAAATTCCGATTCTAGCCGAATTCGACTGTTGTCACACGCATCCTATGATACCTTTAGCGATTGGGAAAAAAGTACGTATAGATACAAAGAAAAAGGAAGTAACTTGTTTGGAAGAATGGCTGTAAGGTAAAAAGGCTGCTTTTAGTTCCTTTTTAAATTTATTCTGTTGTCTTACAAAGCGATTCTCTGCTTGCCGCTTCTCCAAGCAGGATTTATCATCCCTCACAAGCACCATATTTGTTCCAACTGTGACAGGAATTTTTTATTGATGAAGGAATAAGCATACAATCAGAGAGAACAGGTTAACGGAATTTTTGTGTAATACTTACTTTGTTGCCTATTTTATTATATATTTATTCCATTCCGTATCTACATTTTGTTGTTATGTTTAGAGAAGAAACATAACAACAAAATATGCGGAGGTACAAATATGGACAATTGGATGACGATAAGATTTTATGTTTTGGCTTCAAGTTTTCTATTTTTAACAGGGTGTGCTACTGATCTAACTACAGATGCCGAAGCTGATATATCAAATGCTTCTGAAACTGCTGAAGTCTCAGAAATAGGGAATGGGCAAGGAGGACCTGAAGGGGAAGGAATGCAAATGCAATCCGAACCAAAGGATTCTATTATAGATATCGTAGAAGGATCGGCAGAAAATAATGCCACGGAGAGTAAGAGTAAGGCGGAGCTTGCCGAAGCCTTTTTAGATACGCTGACAGATGACGAGAAGGAACAAGTGAGCTATGAATTAACGGAAGAAAATGCAGCACACTGGACCAATTTGCCTGCTAACTCACAAAATCGCAATGGGGTTGCTTTAGGTGATCTGTCGGAGGAGAGTGTGGAAGCTGCTTTAGCGCTTGCTAAAGCTTCCTTAAGTGAGCAAGGATACGAGACGATGCTCAACATCATACGAGCAGATGAGTTTTTGACAACGGATACAGGACGGACGGAATGGGGGTCAGGGTTATACTATATCGCAATTTTAGGCGAGCCATCCGATAAAGATACCTGGATGTTACAAATCAGCGGACACCACTTGGCTGAAAATATTGTGTTCAATGGGGAAGAGGTCAGTGCAACACCGCAATTCACAGGGACAGAGCCACGAACCTTTGAGTTGAATGGAACATCGTACGCCCCAATCGAAACACGAAGAAAAGGGATGTATTCCATCATTGAATCACTTGATGAAGAACAACTTGCTGAAGCGGAAATTGATCAAACATTTAGTGATGTTGTTGCAGGAGCGGACAGCGATGGTGAGTTCCCGGAAGATAGTGAAGGAATTCTTTATACAGACCTGGATGAAGAGCAGCAGGAACTGGTGAAGACAGCTATTAAAGCTTGGGTAGAAGATGCAGATGAGGATACGGCCCAGGAATTATTGGATGTATACTTATCTGACGATGCGCTTGCCACAACATATATTGGCTGGTCCGGATCAACCGATTATAATGACATTGGTTCTTATGTAAGAATCGATGGACCTCGCTTATGGCTTGAAATTGCTTCTCAGCAAGGGGTAGGCTACAACAGTGATGATAATGCCGAAGCACATTTCCATACGGTGTGGCGTGACAAATTAGCTGATTATGGCGGAGCGTTTTCGGAATAACAGTTGAATAAGCATTTAAAAAGCGTTAGTCCTGTTATTCAGGTCTAACGCTTTTTATATCGACGAATTAAGTTCTTTCATCTTCAAACAACTGCTTCTTATCCCATTTCCCCCAGTTATAATAGGAAAAAGAAAAGATGCTGCTGAGGATAAAACTGATTCCCATCCCTAAAGCAATACCGTTTTGCCCAATAAGGGAAGAACAAATATAGGTCAGCGGATATCGCAGCAGCCAAAAGGATAGGATGTTTAGAATCAGTACTTGATACATGGCGCCTGAGCTTCGGACAATGCCATTTAAAATAAAGTTAAGCCCGATAAATGGATAGAAGAAGGCAACAATCATCAAATAGTCAGTACCGAATGAAACAGCTTCTTTTTCCTCGATAAACAAGCTGGTCAGGGGTTTTGCAAGAATAAAGACAAGGACGGCGATCACGAGCATTATTGCTAAATTGTACAGGGCTCCGTACTTGGCGATTTCTTTTACCCGATCCCAGCGGCCGATACCAATATTTTGTCCTGCCATACTATTGACGGCGGTACCCAGTGCCATGGCAGGAAGGGTGATCAGGCTGTCAATTCTCTGCGAAGCTCCGAAACCTGCAACGACCGCTCCGCCGAAGGAGTTGACCACACTCATGATGGCAGTCACGCCAGCATAGATAACCATCATTTGCAATCCAGACGGAATACCGAGCTTCACTATAAGCCATACTTGCTCCTTCGTAGGCAAGAACGGTACAGATAGTGGAGCTAGCTTATGACGGAGTGTGTACCATATACCCAATAGGAAAGCGACTGCTTGTGATAAAACAGTGGCATATGCTGCTCCTTTGATGCCCCAGCCAAAGCCTGAAATGAATAATGGATCCAGAATCGTGTTCAAAATAACAGCGATCAAGACAAACTTCAACGGAGTTTTACTATCTCCCAAGGCCCGTAAAACGGTCCCGATAAAGTTGTATCCCATCAAAAATAAAATTCCAAGGAAGTTTACCTGCAAATAAACCTTTGCCTCATCGACCATATCGGCAGGCGTATTGAGCATGACGACAATTTGGCGGGAGAAGAGCAGACCGATGATTCCAACTAGGATGGACAACAAGCTTAATACGACAACAAAGGCGTTTAAAAAGTCTCTTAATCCTTTTTTGTCACCTCTTCCTCTTTGCTGGGACAATACAGTCAAGGTCGTATTGTTTATTCCGATGATGAATGCAAGTATCGTTAACAAAACGGTGGAGGAGACGGTTACCGCACCAAGCGCATTCGCTCCAAGAAGATTCCCCACCCATAAACTGTCGATGAATTGATAGGAAACTTGCAGCAAGTTCGTGAGCATGATAGGACCGGCAAAAGCGATGAGCTGCTGCATGATCCGGCCCTTTGTGAAATCCTGTTGCACCAAGGCGATTGACACTCCCTATCTACATATGTAGATGCTCAAATGAGCATCATACTGTTTCTTATGCATCTTTATTGAATACATACCGTCCAATCGGAAGATGAACACTATGTTAGGTTATAACATAGAACAGAAAACCGCACAAATCGGACCTTAACCCTATTATTGCGGTTTCTTAATGTGATTTATTTTTGGGGAGACAATGTCGCCAAGGATGATGTTATGCTGGATGTTTCCTTTGCCTTGTCAGCGATATGATATTGAATACAGACCTTACACTGAAATTCAGGATAAAGATGATGGGAGGAACATATTGAAACGAATCAGTGGTGCCTGTTTCTCGAATGAAGGCTATATACAGCAGCAATGCTGAGAAGAATGCTGCGAAAGTAAGATTGATTGCCAAAGAAAACACAAGGCGTTTCCTGGACGGTTTTGTGTTTTTTGCTTCCATAGCTGTCCTCCTAACATTCTGAAAGGATAATGAACTCTTTTTTAGGTTCGCAGCAAGTAATTGTATCAAGGTTGTTTCTTCTCACAAATGACCAATCATAAGTCAATTATACCATTTGTTTCCATTGTGAGTTCGAATGGTTTTTAGTTATTTACTCCTCTTAGTGACATATATAATGGACACATTTATTGAATGTCCCTGGCAAAAGAGCTCCATACAGACCTTAATGCTTTATTTTGGGAGGAAAAGGATGAAGAACAAAATACTTAATCATTTTATTGGTGTAATGGATGATCGGGATGAATATCAGCAGCAAGAAATACATAAGGAATTAGCCTTCTCGGGTATTTTGTTGTGGTATTCAACCATGCTGGTGATGTGTGTGAGTCTTATTATAGATACTATCCATCATGACGTGTCATTAATTACTGTATGTCTTTTTATTATCAATATGGTCTATGCGGCATTTGATCACGGCAAGAATCAGAAGAAAAAATTCAGATGAAACGGACTGGATGTCCCAAGAGGAATACGAGCAGAAAAAGCGCCATTTTAAAAAATCCACAGCTTTTATGAGGGCATTTTGGGGTGCAGCAATGTTCATTACCATGAATTATATATTTCCGTTCCTTTCCAATGAAGAAGTAAGTGTCAGCTGGGGATCCTTGGCTTGGATTTTTGGAGGGATAGTCTTTGGGATGACTATGTATTCCTTTTCTAAAACGAAGTTATAAAAGCATTTCTAATCCGTACATTTATAAGGGATGCTTAGCCAGGAGTTTGTATATCGCATCGGATTACGGCAATCCTAACCCTGTACGAACCAACAAGGAGGGATATTCCATGGTCAAAGACTCCTATGCACCTCGCGAGAAGAAAAATGGCGAAGGTAAGAAACCAGATGAACAAAGAAGAGGGAAGGCAAGATCTAATACACGCGGCGGAAGAAATTAATCATCTGTGTATCAATCATGCAAATTAATTTAAGAATCCTAATTTAGACCTGGTAATCGTGAAATAGTCTTTCCGAATGCTAGGTCTTTTTCATGTATAGCGACAGCTGCAACAACTGGAGATATTACCTATTTCATTCAGATAAACTCTTGTCTATACTTAGGGTGTTATTTTTATGCGATTGTTTGAATTTTTAATCTAATCTGAATAGGAGGATTAAACGTGGAACAGTCACAAAAGAACGGTTTTATCATGCGTGCTTTGAATGGTATCGAACGGATCGGTAACAAGCTTCCCCATCCGGTCACTTTGTTTTTCATCTTTGCTGCAATTGTTGTTGTCTTATCTGCTATCTTTTCTGCTATGGGTGTCAGTATAGAGGACCCGGTCAATGAAGGAGAAACAATCGCGGTCAAAAACCTGCTGAACGCAGAAGGGATTCTCTATTTATTTGAGAGTGCTGTGACAAACTTCACGAATTTCGCCCCGCTTGGAACTGTTTTGGTTACGATGCTTGGTATCGGGATTGCCGAACGATCCGGATTGATCAGTGCTTCGCTTCGTGGCCTTGTCACTTCTGTTCCACGCACGTTGATGACAGCAGCTTTAGTATTCGGCGGTGTGATGTCCAGTATGGCAGCAGATGCAGGATATGTTGTATTGACCCCATTGGGAGCAGTGCTGTTTGCAGGACTTGGACGTCATCCATTAGCCGGTCTGGCTGCAGCGTTTGCAGGGGTATCCGGTGGCTATAGTGCGAACCTTCTACTGACTTCACTTGATCCGCTTCTTGGCGGCATGACGCAGGATGCTGCTGCAATTATCAGCCCTGAATATGCGGAGGGCATCAACTATGCGATGAACTATTACTTCATGTTTGCGTCTGTTATCCTGCTTACAATTTTAGGTACATGGGTTACCGATAAAATTGTAGAACCTCGCTTAGGCACATATAAAGGCAATGTCGATGAAGATGTCAATTACTTGAAACCGCAAGAGAAAAAAGGTTTATGGGGAGCACTTATTTCATTCCTTGTCACGCTTATAGGTATTGCATTACTCGTTATTCCTTCTTGGGGACCATTGCGGGCAGGAGAAGCTAATATTATCGATGCACCATTTTTAAATACGCTTGTTCCAGTTATTTTAATCGTATTCTTCATTCCAGGGCTTGTCTATGGGCTGATCACAAAAGAAATCAAAAATGATAAAGATGTTGCCAATCAATTATCGGAAACAATGGCGACAATGGGATCATACATCGTCTTAGCTTTTGCGGCGGCTCAATTCGTTGCTTACTTCAATGAATCAAACCTTGGTACTGTTTTGGCAGTAAGAGGTGCAGCTTTCATTGATGCAACTGGTTTCACCGGAATTCCCCTGATTCTGACCTTCATTGCCGTATCTGGCTTCATCAATCTGTTCATTGGCAGCGCCTCTGCTAAATGGGCCATCATGGCACCTGTTTTCGTCCCGATGATGATGCTGTCAGGCTATTCACCTGAATTCACGCAGTTGGTGTACAGAATAGCAGATTCAACCACAAATGTTATCTCTCCATTGATGCCTTACTTTGCCATCGTCATCGCCTTCGCCCAAAAGTATGATAAAAAAGTCGGAATTGGAACGCTGGTCTCGACGATGCTTCCCTACTCGATTGTCTTTACCATCGGCTGGGTATTGATGATGCTGATTTGGATGTGGACCGGGCTGCCGATCGGACCTGGCACCCCGATTGAATATCCTTGATTCTTCATTTAAATGGGACTTGATTCCTGGCTTGGAATCAAGTCTTTTTTTATTTCAGATATATTTTGCTCTTCAGCTATTTTATATGTAGATATTTTGACGATACTGCTTATTGAAGCTAATGAAATATTTATCTGGCATCCGGCCGAAAAACATGATAAAAAAGTATAGGAATCAATTTAAGAAATTACCTTTCATTTATATGATAGATTAATCGATTCCGTAAGAAAGGAGGAAAAGTAAAATGAAAATTGCACGTGAAGTCTTGGAACCAAGAATCATGGAAACAGAAATCAGCCATCTGGATAATAAAGGATCCGGCCAGGCAGCTGTATGGATTGATAGGGGACAGGATAAACCGCGTAAAGTGAAACTGACAATCCCAAAAACACTGCCAGGTGAAAAAGTACGGGCAACTGTAGCTTGGCCGCATGCGAAAAGATCCAAAGCTACGCTGGAGGAAGTCGTGGAAGCTAGTCCGGAACGCGTTGCCGCAGCTTGCCCTCATTTTGATCTTTGTGGCGGCTGTGCATGGCAGCACTGGCAGTATGAAGGACAGTTGAGACAAAAAACAGCTCATGTAAAAGAATCCCTCATCAGCCAGGGCTTTGATCCGGAACTGGTGAAGGACACCATTGGTATGGAAGGGAACCCTTGGCATTACCGCAATAAGATGGAGTTCACATTTGCAGCTGATGGCTCGATGGGCTTGCATGAACAAGGGAATTTCCGTAATATCATACCCCTTGAGACATGTCTGATTGCGGGCAGCGAGATGAAGGATGCTGTCATGGAAGTTGCAGCGTGGGTGAAAGACCAGGAATTGAGTGGATATAATAAAGATACACATGAAGGTCTGCTTCGTCATTTGATGGTCAGACAGTCATTCATCACCGGCGAAATCATGCTTGGTCTGTTTGCAACGCAAACACCAGATGGAGAATTGATACAAGCGGTCGAGGACCTTAAACAGCGAATCGAAGCAAATTATCCAAAGGTGAAAAGTCTGTTATGGCTTGTCAATACAGACTGGGCTGACCGTACGCAGTCAGAGGATACACATGTCTTGTCTGGTCGTGATTTCATCTATGATGAAATCGGGGGCTATCGTTATCGTCTTTGGTTCGATACCTTCTTCCAGACGAACCCGGTACAAGCTCAGAAACTGATCGACCTTGCCCTTGAAATGGCACAGCCGAAGAAAGACGAAAAAATGCTGGAGCTGTTCTGCGGAGTCGGAACCTTCTCCCTTCCATTTGCCAGCAGAGTCGAAAAGCTTGCCGGCATCGAAATCGTGGAAAGTTCCATTGAATCAGCGAAACGAAATGCAGCAGACAACGGTATTTCCAACACTTACTTCCTGGCTGAAAACGCAAGGTACGGTATTGATCGCGTGCTGGACCAGCTAGGCACTCCGGATTTGCTATTATTGGACCCGCCGCGTTCTGGTGCAGGCGGTAAAGTAATGCGAAAGATCGGCCGATCCAAACCAAAACGAATCGTTTATGTATCCTGCAACCCAGAGTCATTTGCGGTCGATATCAAGGAACTGGAACAATTCGGATACACATTGGATCAAGTTCAGCCGGTGGATCTGTTCCCGCATACGATGCACGTGGAATGCGTTGCTGTGTTGACTTTAAATCAATAGATAAATTGTCAGAAGCTGATGGCTTCCACTTATTGAAGGGAGGCCACAGCTTCTTTTTTATTTGCATTACAGGTTCCATATTTCTATGAAGAGGTAGATAAGGAATAACTTTTTTTCCCTAGATGAAAGACAGTATTACATAAGGTGGATGAACAACATATCTTTTTTCTAAATTCGAGTAAGGAATAATCTGTATTAAATAGCTGATATAATTTTCCGATATTATATATGTATAGATTTACCACTTAGGGATGTACGAGTTCCATTGGAGGGTTCAAACAACATGACGTTTAACATGACAAAGTACTTTAGGGATAGTATTGCTTCTAAACTAAGAATTGATTTTAAAAATAATGAATTTGCAGTTGCGTCCATCAATGAAATTCAATATGGCAAGACAGACAAAAAGCACTTTGACAGATTACAAATTAAAAAGAAAATTAGTCAGCAAACCATTTCTGTCATACTTATAGTTAAGTCTATAAAAACAATCTTTGCCGGCCAGGAAAAAAAGTATGACAAACATGAACTTGACGAATTAAATGGAATCTATTATGTTCCAGCAACGCTTACTTCTGAGGGGGTATTGGAACCACCTGATAATAAATATCCTTGGATAGCAAGGGAACATCTTGCTCCGATAATAGACCAAGACATCGCTGTTGGATCACTGAACGACTTCGATGAATTTTTCAGTGATAATTTATATAGACTCAAAAAAATGTCGAGTTGGGAAGAATACTATACATTTGTCTGTGAAATGTATGAACAAGTCACTAAAACCAAAATCACTGCTAATCTGGTCAACGGTATGGAACTGGATGAAAAAATATATATTATCAGGGATGAAACGATAAACTCCACAGCGGCCCTGCTGAAGCTATATGATCATTTGTTGACAAGTGATCTCAGTCAGCACACGTTATATCAGAATTTTATGAAGCAAGAAGTAACGCCATTGATCCCTTTGCTCGCAGACAATTCCTCAAATATGAAAAAGCACCTGGGGCAAATGGGGGGAGAGTACCCTTTATCTCCTTCACAAAGGGAATGCCTTCATCACTTTAATGCAATGGAAGAGGGGGAAATTCTTGCTGTAAATGGGCCTCCAGGTACAGGGAAAACAACATTGCTTCAATCATTGGTTGCAAATCTTTTTGTGGAACGAGCAATTAAGAAAGAAACCGCACCAGTGATAGTTGCATCGTCAACGAATAATCAAGCAGTAACGAATATTATTGAGTCGTTCGGAAAAATTGAGAAACAATGGACGGAAAGTAATTTGGAAACAAGATGGATAACAGGAGTTGATAGCTTTGCTGTGTACTTCCCGTCTTTGAGCAAGGAGGAAGAAGCAAAAAGGAAGGGATTTCAGTTCACTAATCCGCGTGGTAAACATTTTTTCGATAAATTGGAAAGTGAAGATAACATAAAAGAATCTACTGCTAAAATGTTGAAGGCTTGCAAAGATTATTTCGGGCAAGCGTTTACTGATATTTTGGAATGCGAGTCAGCTATTTGGCAGAGACTTACAGAAGTTAACGGAATAAGAGAGAGCCTTTTGTCTGTAATGGAGGAATTTAATCAACAATTCACCAGTGAATACGATATGGAGACATACATTGAGGTTTTAGGAAGGCAGCGTGCTCAGTCAGAGCAGAAGTATAATGCTTTCAGCGCCAGAATCGATGAATGGATAGATCATTTTAAAAAGTTGCCAAAAATGATTCGATGGTTTGGTTTTTTACCGTACTTTAAAAAGAGAAAGGAAGATCGTAACCGATACTTCATACAACCGGATGAAACATATATAAATGAATCAATGAGTGAAAATGAGATCATTTCTATATATAGTAAAAAAACACGGGATGTAAGAAACGAAATGGAAAATCTAAAGGGCTTGGAGAGTAAAGCAATTGATCTTACAAAAACATATAAGAATCATATTAGAAAGTTAGTCGATTTAAAGATTGTAAGTTCAAATGATGAAAATATGAATTCATTGTATGGACTCAATGAGTTCTTGGATACCACTGCTAAGTATGCTTCTTTCTGGCTGGCAGTACATTACTATGAATGTCGATGGCTACAGGCAAGGAGACTGACGGACAATCAAAAAGGAAAAAACTTTCCAAACGTTCTTCAAAGGATGTATACGAACTTGAGTATGGTATCTCCGTGTTTTGTCATGACTTTTTACCAGCTCCCTAAAATGTTATTGGCATATGATAACGGAAAAGAACATTATCTGTATGATTACATAGATTTATTGATCGTAGATGAAGCGGGGCAGGTTTCACCGGAGATTGCAGCATGTTCTTTCTCTTTGGCCAAACGAGCGGTAGTGGTTGGTGATGTCCATCAAATCGAACCGGTATGGAATATCAATAAATCTTTGGATATTTCTTTGGCCCTCTCCAGCCAAGTCATCAATTCAATCGAAGAGTTTGACAAACTCAGTAATCTTGGTTTGAATACATCAGAATCCAGTGTTATGAAAGTGGCATGCAAGAGCTGCAGATATGAAAAATACAGCGATAGAGGATTATTCTTAAGTGAACATAGGCGCTGTTATGACGAGATAATTAAATACTGCAACCATCTGGTATACAAGGGGAATTTAAAGCCTAAAAGAGGAAAAGCTGCACTAGATGATGATAATAAGATAGCTAGCTTGCCCATAAAGCCTTTAGGGCACATACAAGTCACTACTGCGCATTCTCAAAAAAGAGCTGGAAGCAGATATAATGAAAAAGAAGCAAGTGAAATTGCTGAATGGTTAAATGAGAATTTCTCAGCGATCAAGAAAAGCTATCAGGGCGATGAAGAGGAAATGCTAGTAGGTATCATTACTCCATTCAAGGCACAAGTCTCTGTTATCAAGAACAAGCTTTCAAAAGAGTTGCGGACGCTTGTTGATGTTGGAACTGTCCATACTTTTCAAGGCGGAGAAAGAAAAATCATCATCATGTCAACAGTTTATGGTCACAATGACGGATGTTTCTTTATTGATGCGAATAAAAGCTTACTGAACGTAGCTGTATCTCGCGCCAAAGATAGCTTTTTAGCATTTGGGGATATAGGATGTTTATCGAACAGTGAAAGTAAGCCTAGCGGCCTGCTAAAGAGAATGGCAGTGAAAATGCATGACTTTCCTATGTTAAACTATTATTGAATTTATAAGTAAAGTATTTAACTCATGTCGTAAATATCAAAGGCTTCAGCTTTTTGTTTTGAGAGCTGAAGCCTTATTTATATCTCAATAGTAAGAATCATTCTCCCGCCAATTTGCTTCTTCTTCCTCTGTCATGACATCGTCAGGGTCAATCAATCCAGTCATTTCGAATGTGGCTCCATTGTCGTCTGAGACAAGCGTGGCTTTCACGTTTCCGCCGTAATAATCGCCGTTTGATCCTTGTCCCATTGTCATGATAAGCTGGTCGCCTTCGTATTCCGCTGATTCCATTACCGTAAAGACGTCACTGTAAATGCCGGGCAATTCAACATCAAACGTTCCCCAATTTGCTCCTCCGTCAGTTGTACGATAGTATTCTGCATGACCTGTTAAGCCGAAAGTCATGAAGCCTATGTCCTTGGAGACGAATATGCCGCTCTGGACAATCCGTTCGCTTGGTGCACTGCCTGTCAGAGTCCATGTCCTGCCGCCGTCTGCTGTTTGGTAGACTTGGTTGCCTTCGGTTGACATTGTTCTGCCGCCTGACAGAATGACGAAGCCATCTTGTTCACTTGTAAAGCCGATGATCCGCAACCGGACACCCTCTATTGCATCAGGGAGTTCCGTTGTCTCCCATGTCTTGCCTTGGTCAGTAGATGACAAGACAGCCGTTTGCTCAAAACCTCCGATAATAAAAGCAAATCTGTCTTCAGCCAATACATAACTTTGATCAATCAATTCCGTTTTAGAGCCTTGGTATTCTCCTTCAAAAAGTTCATCGACTTCAACAGGGACCTTTGCCCAATCCTCACCGCTATTCGTAGTCACTTGCAGACCTGCTTGGTCGATTGTATACGTAATAGCTGGACCAGTTTGTGTTTGGGCTGGTGGTTCTATGATTGCTGGAGCAGCTTCTTCTTCCTGGCAGCCGGCTAATAGAACTAAACAAAGACAAATAGCTAATATATATCGCATTTTCTACTTCCTTTCTATTATTCTATTTTATGGTATATGGAAAAAGGAGCGCAACCAGTATTTAAATATGGAATAAAAGGTATATGTTCCAACAAAAAAGAGCCCTTAAAAAAGGGCCTGATTCTTATAATTTAAATATTCTCAATGAAGATTGCAGTTCTTCTGCCAAGGAGGATAAGGCGTTCGCGGCTGCGGCGATTTCTTCCATGGAAGCTAATTGCTCTTCTGTGGAATTTGCCATTGTTTCGGATGCAGCAGCGCTTTCTTTGGCAATGGATGATAGTTCATTTGCGCGTGCTGCCACTTCTTGAATGCTTGCGGCAATTTGTTCGGAGATGGCTGCCACGTCTTCCATTTTAGGTGAGATATCATAAACGCTTTGCATGATCTTTTCGAATTTCTCTGTTGTTTCATTGGATGCAGCAATACCGCTTTCGACACTCTGGGTCGCAGCCTCCATCACTTTGACGGATATCTGCGTATCTTCCTGGATGGACTGGATAAGTTTTTCGATTTGCGTTGCTGATGTTTGCGATTGTTCAGCTAATTTCCTTACTTCGTTGGCGACCACAGCAAACCCTTTGCCGTGTTCGCCAGCACTTGCGGCTTCAATGGCAGCATTCAGTGCCAGAAGATTCGTTTGATCAGCGATTCCAACGATGACATTCACGATACTGCCGATTTCTTTTGAACGTTCTTGCAAAGAGCGGATGGTTTTATTCGATTCTGTCACGGATTCGTAAATGGTGTTCATTTGCTGGACAGTCTTGCTGACGGATTCTCCGCCATCTTTGGCTTGATCGGATGCCTGAATTGTAAGATCTGTCACGGATTGCACGCTTTTTGCTACTTTATTGATGCCGGTTGCGATTTCGTTCAAGGCTTGGGCAGTATCTGCTACGTTTTTCTTTTGCACTTCGGCGCCGTTTGTAATTTCCTGTACACCTGCAGCTACTTGCTCCGTCACAGAAGTAGTCTGTTCCGCACTGGCCAATAATTCCTCTGAAGATGCAGCGACGTGGCCGGATTCATCTTCTACTTTTCTGATCAAATTGCCTAAGTTATCGATCATTTTATTGAATGCATTGGAGACAAGTCCTAATTCGTCTTTTGATTTTACATCGACTTTTTTTGTGAGATCTCCTTCACTGACTTTTTCAGCGGTATTTTTCAATACATTCAATGGTTTAATGATGGAACGGATAACAGAGAAAATGATCAAAGCCCCGATCAGCAAGGATACAACGACAACAACAATTCCTGTAATAAGGATAGGGGCTGTAGCTTCGGAAATCTCGGTGCGTGACATGATCCCGGATACTTTCCAGCCGGTCGTCTCATTCGTCGTGAAGACTAATTCTCTTGCCTCGCCATCTTTTTCGTATTCGAATTCACCTGATTCGCTATTATATTGCTTGTCAAAATAAGAGCCTTCCGCTTTAATGCCGGACTTTTCATTTGGATGGACGATGACATTCTGGTTTTCATCCAGCACCACTGCAAATCCATTTTTACCGATATTGATTCCGCTGACTGTCTCTTGCAGCTGGTTTAAATCGACATTCATGGCCACGACACCTGAATTATCTTCTGTCGTTGTTGCAATTGTCACTACTGTGTTCTTTGTCGAGCTGGATTCATATGGTTCGGTAATGATGACATTTCCCTTACTTTCCATCGCTTCTTTATACCATGGCCGCTCTCGTGGGTCGTAATTTTCATTTCTCTCGTTATTTGGAGACTGAATCATAAGTCCGTCAGTCGTACCGACAAATACACTCTCGAGTTCCGGATGCAATTCGATATATTGATCCAGTTTGGTTCTTACTTCAGGGCTTTTCATACCCTCATACATCGATTGGTTTATATTTTTGGAAAAGAATTGTGTATCGTGCATTTTTGGCTGGATTGTATCATCGATGATTCCATTTAATATGTTGACATTTTCATCGGCACTTCCTATCAATTGTTCCGAAAGTTCATTTTTTGCGCTCGTATAAGACAACGCCCCAACGAGTATACTCGGGATGATGAGTATTGCAATAAAAGCAATAATAAGTTTGTTTTTGATGCTAAGTGTAAGTTTTTTCATTACCTGAATTCCTTCTCTCTGTTTGCTTTCTTTCTTCAATCCGATGGTTGAAACCCTATATTCCTAATTTCGGTGATAAGTAGAGAATGTTTACTTTTTTTAAATAAACTAAGTAAAACTAAGATAATATCCATATATTTTATGGTACTTTTATACTTCTATATATCCTAAAAATGTAAAATAATTAAGGAGATGTGTTATGGGAGTTTTAATATCTGCATAAGTAAAATGCATGGCTTCAAGATGAAGTACCATACTAAACCCCAGGGGAACTATTAGGAGCGTGAAGTATGAGTGAATTAAGTGTCAGCAGAGAAGAACGGCAAACAAAGTTAAAGAAATTAAAAGATCAAGTTATTGTCATAACAGGTGCATCCAGCGGAATAGGACTGGTAACAGCCAGAATGGCAGCTGCCAAAGGTGCGAAAGTGGTATTGGCAGCAAGGAACGAAGCAGCGCTGAGGGAATTGACAGATGAATTGCGAGAGGCTGGACATGAGGCTGTATATGTACGGGCCGATGTCGGTATCGAAGAGGATGTAGCCAACATTGCAAAGAAGGCGTTGCAGGAGTTCGGATATTTCGATACGTGGGTCAATAATGCGGGTGTGACCATATACGGCAATGTAATGGATGTTAGCGATCAGGATATGAAGCGACTGTTTGCAACGAATTACTGGGGTGTGGTCTATGGATCGAGAATAGCCGTTCGTCACTTTCAAAAGCGGCGTGTTCCTGGGGCATTGATCAATGTCGGCAGTATATTCGGTGATAGGGGGACACTTGTACAGTCTGCATATGCACCTTCGAAATTTGCTGTGCATGGTTGGACGGAAAGCTTGCGGATGGAAATGGAAAGAGAGGATGCGCCGGTATCGATTACGCTCATCCATCCTGGCAGGGTAGATACACCATATAATGAACATGCCAGAAGTTATCAGGAGTTTCAGCCTGTCCATAAAGGCATGATGTATCCTCCGGAAGCAGTTGCGGAAGCTATTTTATATGCGGCAGCGAATCCAAAAAGGGATATTTACGTAGGCGCACAGGCGAAAATACTGCAGTTCTTGGGTTCAAATTTCCCAAACCTTACAGATAAACTATGGGAAGCTGTTTTTCCTCAGACGCAGTATGACGAGAAGAGAAAATCGAACACTCCGGAAGAGAGCAATCTATATCACGCTGGTTACGGGATGCATGAGCGGGGAACGAATATAGGGTGGAAGCGGAAACGTAGTATGTTCGTTAAAGCGGCTAAGCATCCTGTACTTACTCGGATAGCAATAGCCGGAATAAGTGCTTGGGTCTTGACGAAGGCGATGGGGAAGGATCATGATTAGATTGTAAATACTGGAATAAGGAGGTAAGTATGAAACGAAATACACTCATACATGAGCCGTTATATCCACCGATAAGGCCCCATCAATGGGAAACAGCACTGTTTCAAAGCAAACCGGTCAGGCGTTTGAAGCATCTGGCACACTTTGGTGCTGGTTCTCTTGTTACATCTGTTGTTCACAGCAGGTTTGAGCATACCGTGGGCGTCTGGAAGTTAGCGGCACATTTCTTTCCTGATGACGATTTGCTGAGAGCGGCGGCGATTCTCCATGATCTAGGCCATTTGCCATTTTCGCATGCTGTGGAAGAAGCACTCGAATTTGATCATCACCAGATTACAGAACAATATATTTTGGGGGAAGAAATGACAAAGATTCTAGGAAATGCATCCATTAAATCAACAGATGTAGTTGAATATCTCCGAAAGCCATCTGTCCTGACCGGAAGGAATCATGTGCTTGGAATTGACCATCTGGATAGCTTTTTTCGGGATACATACATGTTCTGCAATACAGAAGTGCCACCGCATCATATATTGCCTAAATTGACATGCACCGAGCAGGGCATCGATACAGACTTGGAAACGGGCTTGTATTTATTAAAACTGATCAAACAAGATCACGAACTCTTTCTATCCCCTTTTTTAGTCGGTGTGGATCGATTACTGGCAGAAGCAATCAAATCCCATTGGAACGAACAACCACACCACGCAGATAGGCAAGTTTTTGCTGGACTTACCGATTTGGATGTGGTAGCGATGCTGCAATCCTCCTCTTCCTTACGTGCTAAACGCATAATTCGTATATTACTCTATGAACCTGACAAGATACATATCTCCGAGCAAGAGGGCTATCCAATCCGAATTCGTAAAATCTATGCAAAAGCACCTCTGTGTAATGGACAGCTTTTAACTGAAATAAGCAATGACGCGCAAGAGTTAATAGATAGCTTGCCAGACCTGACATTCAAGCGTTATGTATCCATCAATTCTTAATCATTCTGACAATATATGAAAAATAAGCAAATTATCTTGTAATCCCATTTAAATAACACTATAATTGTTCTTATCGTAAAGACAGTTGTCCTTTTAGGGTGGACTAAACTTACTTCTCCCTTAGTACAGCATAGGATAGTGAGGGGATTCTTATGAGAAACGTTTTTAAACTGTGGAATCGGTTAAGTCTGGTGCAGCAGATTATTATTGGTCTTATCATCGGTATCATTCTGGGTGTTGCTATTCCGGATGCTGCACAGCCTGTTACCATTCTAGGTACTTTGTTCGTCGGTGCTTTAAAAGCAATTGCGCCGGTTTTAGTGCTGTTCTTGGTCATGGCGGCTATCGCACAGCATAAAAAAGGGCAGCAGACGAATATGAAGTCCATTGTCGTCCTATATCTTGTCGGTACTTTCGCAGCTGCAGTTGTAGCGGTAGTTGCCAGTTTCATTTTTCCAATCAGCTTGTCACTTGCCGAACGACCTGAAGATGTCGCGGCAGCTCCTGGCGGCATAGTCGAAGTACTGCAGACGGTTTTATTGAACATCGTGGATAACCCGGTCAATGCGCTCGTGAATGCTAACTATATCGGGATCCTAGCTTGGGCAGTCCTGTTCGGATTGGCACTGCGGAACACATCCGATACAACGAAGTCTGTCATTTCTAACTTCTCGGATGCTGTGTCCAAGGTAGTTACTTGGGTTATTAAACTTGCTCCGGTTGGAATCATGGGTTTGGTATTCACATCCATTGCGGAAAACGGCCTGTCGTCGTTAGCAAGCTACGGTCAGCTGCTGGCATTGCTGCTTGGCTGCATGTTCTTCGTAGCACTTGTTGTCAACCCGCTTATCGTCTACCTGTTGATCAGGCAGAACCCTTATCCGCTTGTGTTCACTTGCTTGAAAGAGAGTGGTGTGACAGCATTCTTCACTCGCAGTTCAGCGGCGAATATACCGGTGAATATGAAGCTGAGCGAAAAGCTTGGCTTGAACAAGGACAGCTATTCGGTATCCATCCCTCTTGGTGCAACGATCAACATGGCCGGCGCAGCAGTTACAATCTCGGTACTGACGCTCGCTGCTGTTCATACAATGAATATCGAGGTTGATATCGTATCGGCGATCTTGCTAAGTGTTCTGGCGGCTATAAGCGCGTGTGGTGCTTCTGGTGTAGCAGGTGGCTCCTTGCTTTTAATCCCGCTCGCAAGCAGCTTGTTCGGTATTCCGGCAGACGTTGCCATGCAAGTAGTGGGAGTAGGCTTCATTATCGGAGTCGTGCAAGACTCCGCCGAAACAGCGCTCAATTCGTCTACTGATGTGCTGTTCACAGCTGCAGCTGAATACAGGGAAAGACGTAAAGCTGGGAAAAAAGTAAATGCCGATCAAACGGCCTAAAGAAAAAACTGCATCTTTAATTAGATGCAGTTTTTTCGTGTAGAGGGAAGTATATACATACTTCTTTGTTATAATTGGTTAAATTATGTAAGTATACTAGATTATTGGAGAATAGACATGATTCATATAAGAACAGTAAAGAAGTCTGAGGAAGCGATGCTTCATAATCTTATGCAATTTTACATTTATGAATTTAGTAAATACATCCCCGAGATCAAACTCGAGGACGACTGTACGTATAAACCGTTTGAGCTAAGTCAGTACTGGGAGGAGAAAACTCATCATGCCTTTTTCATCTGTCTGGATGCAAAAATCATTGGTTTTACTTTCATTGAAAACGATCAAGACACAAATAGGGTACTTGAGTTCTTTGTGCTAGCAAGCTATCAAAGTAAGGGAGTCGGGAAAGCGGCTGCCAGAAAGCTATTTGAATCTTTCAGTGGATACTGGAAGGTCTCGCAAATAGAAAAGAATTATCCAGCGCAAGCCTTTTGGCGGAGCTTGATTTCCGATGTTACGAATGGAGAGATGAAGGAAGAGTATAGGAAAGGGAAGTATATTCAATCATTTCATACAAGTTCACTTTCCACATAATCTCGCATTAAAACTTGGAGCATTCGCTATCATAAAATCTTCATTAAATCCTTATGGAATGCTGTTATCTTCATAGCAATGAATTGGATGTTTATGGAATTTGATACTGAGATATAGCTGCTCTAGGTTTCAAAGGAAAGAGGATGAATTCGAAGATTAGCCCTTCTTTACCTTTCAGTGAAATGGTATGATTTTCTGGTAGTGTAATAATTCCAGTAAGAGGAGCCATAACTTGCCAAAACAAAAGAATCGCTCTAAGAGAATCTACTCGTCACTCATATGGAAGAATTTGCTTTTCGACAGTATCTATACCATTCTGTTGCTGGTGATCTACTGGCTGGCTTGGCGGTTGATAGATACCATTACATATATTGGACAGCTCCGGACAAATCTCCCTTTGCTAGCTTTATGTGTTATCGTTATTCTTTCACTGTTATGCCGAGTATTTTGGATGTATCGCAAACAGAAGAAACAACGATTCTTATTTGAATCGGATCAGTCCATCGTGTTAACGAACGAGAATCTGTGTATTGGGGAAAAGAAATTTCCATTAGCAAATCTACAATATATCCGTACTTATAGGAAGGGCTTTATTTTTCGTTTCAAAAATAATATCTTGATCCCGGTTGCGGGAAATCAAGATATCTCATTACTCAAGGGAAAGGCAAAGATACCCGGGCTTTGGCTGTTAGCATTAGCCGTGTTTTTATTCATCACGGTAATGGGAGCGTATAAAGTCTATTACAATGCAACAGATTTTCACGGCGCGCTCAGCTGGAGACTGGAACGCATGGCGTCGGAGGAAAAAGCAAAGCTTGGCAGCGATAATTTCTATGAGGTAGGGATTGAAGGTATCATCGGCGCGGTGGATGACAAAGTGGGGATGGAGCCTTATTTGATGACGGATAATCTGGAAATAGTATTTGATGAAGATGGAACGATGACCAGTATCTATGCGTTTATAAACGGATATGACGAAAACAAAGTCCACCGGCATAATTATTTAATCTATAACAATGATGGCGGCAATAACGTGATAGTCGACAAACAGGAATGGAATGATGATCGATATCCATATGTACCGGACAATGACCTGAAGTATGTGCTGGATATGATGCAATCTATTCCTGTGCAGGAAGTCGTTGAGCAGACAGGCGAGGAACAAAATGCAATTATGTATAAAGGGGTGCGTGATTGGGCGTTTCCTGAGAATTTGCAGTATGTGACAAAAGACGGGGAGATTTACTCGCCTCCCCTCGGTTCAGTCAGTGGACCGACAATTTCTTTATATGTACCAGGAAAAGAAGAGGAAATTACGCCCTATAGATATGTATGGAAAGAATGATAACGGATCGTGTTTCCGTATATTAATCGGGTACATGTGTATTGTTGTCTACAAAAGAAACCTGTCGTAAAACGAGTTGAGAGAAGAAGCATGCGATTTTGCACATGCTTCTTCTTTCTTATTAATAACTTCTTCAATGAAAATGATCCACAATATATTGCATGAATTTCTCCGCAATAGGTGATAAAAACTTGCCTTCCATACTGGCAATCCCAATAGTTCGTTCGCATCTCGGTGAGCTGATTCGTACCTTTGCAATCTTCATTTGGTCCAGGCTTTTGACATCTGGAAGGATGGAGATGCCCATCCCGGCTCCGACGAATCCGGCAATAGTTGTCACTTCTTCTCCTTCAAACATAATCTTGGGTCGGATGCCGACTTGTTCAAAGATAGAATCGATTGTTACCCGCAGAGCATAACCTTCTTCCATAAGGATAAAAGGTTCGTCTGCAACTTCTTCCAAGGTGATTGATTCTTGTTTGGCCAATGGATGATTCTTTGGGAAAAACAAAAACAGTTCCTCCTGCCATAACGGAGTCCAGGCGATATTGGATTCCATTGGAAAAGAAGAGAGCAGGCATAGATCCAAATCACCAGATTGCAGATTGTCCAACAGCCAGTTAGAGTGATTTTGCTTCAAATGAAAGCGAACTTGTGGAAATTTTTCTTTAAATGCACCAATTATATTTGGCACAATGGTTGTGCCGAGTGTGTGCAGAAAACCGAGCGAAATTTCTCCCTTATCCGGGTCGAGTAATGATTGGATTTCGTTTTTTCCTTCCTCGAATTCTTTTAAAATGAGATCTACTCGTTTCAATAATAATTCTCCGTATTTATTCAATTTAATCGTTCTGCCTTGGCGGTCGAACAGCGGCGTGCCGATTTGGCTTTCCAGACGATTGATCGAGCGAGAGAGAGCTGGCTGGGTAATAGAAAGTAGTTGAGCTGCTCTTGTAACATGTTGTTCACGTGCAAGTGTTTGAAAATATTCGAGTTGTTCCCATTCCATGAAGTGAGCCTCCATCTTCTATATTACATATAGTAATTAAAAACATATTTATTATGCATTATACATTATGTAATTGACGTGATACGATTTTTATGTTGATAAAAAGAAGTCTGAGGAGGATTACAATGGATTACAGAATCGAAAGAGATACTTTAGGGGAAGTGAAAGTACCGGCAGATAAATTCTGGGGTGCGCAAACACAGCGCAGTAAAGAAAACTTCAAGATAGGTTTAGAAAAAATGCCGGAGCGTGTCGTGAAGGCTTTCGCTATATTGAAGCGCAGCACAGCTATCGCTAATCAACGTCTTGGTAATCTGGACAGTGAAAAGGCAGAGGCGATTGCAGCTGTTTGTGACGATATCCTTACCGGTAAATATGATGATAATTTCCCGCTTGTTGTATGGCAGACAGGAAGCGGTACCCAAAGTAACATGAACATGAACGAAGTCGTGGCAAATCTTGCCACTGCTATGCTGAAAGAAAAAGGTTCTACAATGGTGATACATCCGAATGATGATGTCAATCGCAGTCAAAGTTCGAATGATACCTTCCCGACAGCAATGCATGTTGCAGGTGTGCTGGCAGTTTATGAACAACTGCTTCCAGCGCTGGATCAGCTTCGTCACACGCTGAATGAAAAAGCTGAAAAGTACATTGACATCGTGAAAATTGGGCGCACACATCTTCAGGATGCAACGCCATTGACACTTGGACAGGAAATAAGCGGCTGGGTGCATATGCTGGACCGTTCCAAAGAAATGATTTCTGAAGCTACTGAAAAACTGCGTGCTTTGGCGATTGGCGGTACAGCGGTGGGAACCGGAATCAATGCACATCCGCAATTTGGTGAAACTGTCGCGGAGGAGATTACGAAGTTCACCGGCCAAGCATTCATCAGCTCACCGAATAAGTTCCATGCGCTGACCAGCCATGATGAAATGACATATGCTCATGGTGCATTGAAGGCACTTGCGGCGGACTTGATGAAGATTGCCAATGATGTACGATGGCTGGCAAGCGGACCACGCTGTGGTATTGGCGAAATCATCATTCCTGAAAATGAACCTGGCAGCTCCATCATGCCGGGCAAGGTAAATCCGACGCAATGTGAAGCGGTGACGATGGTAGCAGCTCAAGTCATGGGGAATGACGCAACAATCGGATTTGCGGCAAGTCAGGGTAATTTTGAACTGAATGTATTCAAACCTGTGATTATTTACAATTTCTTGCAATCCGTTCAACTATTGAGTGACAGTATGGTATCCTTCCATGATAATTGTGCCGTAGGAATTGAGCCGAACGAACAAACCATCCAGGATAATTTAACGAATTCCTTGATGCTCGTGACAGCATTGAATCCTCATATCGGCTATGAGAATGCAGCAAAAATCGCCAAGCTTGCGCATAAGGAAGGCCTGACGTTGAAAGAAGCGGCCGTCAAGCTCAACTTGCTGACAGAAGCACAGTTTGATGAGATGGTGAAGCCGGAAGATATGGTGAAACCGAATATTTAAAATAAAAAGCAACCAAGCCTGCGTTTAGCAGCTTGGTTGCTTTTTCAATGGTCAGAACAGCTCGGATACACCAAGTGTCTTATTAAGTTCTCTCCACACATTATGGCTAATCATCGCCAAGTCTGTGAATGTGCTGATTTATATTTCTCCATTCCTCTCGAAGCAAAGGGTGTATTTCAGTGGTATTTGCTATGTTGTACACAGTATCCAGGAAGTCGAGTGTTTCGCTCACCAGGTAAGTATCTTTAACAGCAAGGAGTACAAAAATGATATCAGGAATAGCTTCAAATGCATCGGAGGACGAGAGGTTCCGTGTCAGTTCCTCATAGCAATCACTAAAATACCACTCATTCTGATCTAATTCTTCCTCCCAATTCACAAACATCTTCCACAAGGCTTGCTTCACTACAGCGAATACCCCGTCGACTGGAAAAAGAACTGCGACTGCTCGTAGTTATAGGAAATCCGTGAAAAGTCGAACGGCAGACCATTGTTCAAGTAGAAGATTGTTTCCACGAACAGTTTTGGATCACCTGTTTGAAGTCCAAGATGCTGTGCTTCATTTTCATCCAGCCTCTGGATATGTACGTACATATCGGAGAAGCCTATCTTAGCGCCTAAGCCGTTGCTGATGTAGTCAAAGATAGACCCGGTTGCAATTTCGTTATTCAGATAGGTAACAATAGCTTTATTGTAATAGGATTCTTCGAGACAAAGGGTTTGTCCGTTGATATAACGTATCCGTTTGACGTAATAGACATCGTCTTCCGGATTGATTTTCAGATTAAAGGCTACTTCTGCTGATGGTTTTCGGATATCAAGCTCTATCACTTTTGCAGTTATATCGAATTCGCTCAGCTCGTCACTGAAGCCTTGGTTGGAGAAGCTGATGTAGCCTTTCCGGCTGCGGCGCCGTACAAAGATGCCACTGCCACGCACTTGATAGACGAGTCCTTTTCGTTCAAGCAGGCTAAGTGCTTTGATGACGGTGCTTTTGCTTGTTTTATATTGGGACATCAAGGTTTCCAGCACAGGCAGCTTGGTGCCCTGCGGGAGATCATTCTTTTCAATATCCTGTTGGATTTCATTGGCAATCTGCTGATATTTAAGCATAGCTACATTCCTTATTTGTTTAGATAGAGCGATTTTAGCACACTAAGCCTTCAACGGAAACCCTACGCTTTTAAAATACTCTATTAATTTTATTGGTTTATACTTGATAAATTATACCGGTATAATTATAATGTAAGCGTATACTAAAAGAAAAAGAGGTGTTCTAAGTGGCTGAAAAAATAAGGGATTATCCAAAACTTGCTGGTGATATATTGGAGGCTGTCGGCGGTGAAGAAAATATTGTAAACGCTGCCCGATGTGCGACTCGATTGCGTTTAGTTCTGAAACGCTCCAAGCCTTCTGCTAAACAAGAGGTTAATAGTCTGCCAGGCGTTATTACAGTAGTAGAAAACGGTGGTCAGTTCCAGGTTGTTATCGGACAGCATGTAGGCGAGGTATATGATGAGTTTGCCAAACTCGTAAATGTTGATACTGCTGAAGCAGGTAACGAGAACAAAGGTTCAATCCTTAACCGAATCATTGCGACAATGTCAGCTGTATTTGCGCCATTCATCTATGTGCTTGCAGCGGCTGGTATTCTGCAAGGTGCACTTATTTTAATTAATCTTGCGTTCAAAGACTTTGAAACAACAAGTACATACCAAGTATTAAGCTTCATTTCATGGGCACCGTTCACGTTCCTGCCGATTTTCATCGCTATTACGGCATCCAAGCACTTTAAAACAAATACGTATATTGCTGTTGCTGCTTGTGCTGCGCTTGTTAGTCCTGATTGGGCAACGATGGCTGCCAGCATTGCAGACGGAAATAGCATGAATTTCCTTGGGCTGCCTTTGACCGAAACGACTTATACTTCATCTGTCTTGCCGCCTTTATTCCTTGTTTGGATCCTTTCCTACTTGGAGCGCTTCTTGAACAAGCATATGAACGAAGTCATCCGTCCATTGTTCGTTCCTTTGATATCTATTCTAGTCATGGTTCCGCTGACTCTTGTTGCAATTGGTCCATTGACTTCTCTTGGAGCAAATGGAATCGCAAACGGATACAATTTCTTGGCTGAATATGCTCCATGGCTTGCCGGGGCAATCATCGGTTCCCTTTGGCAGGTTATCGTCATTTTCGGTGTTCATTGGGGAATCACACCGATGGTCTTGGCAAACTTCGAGCAATATGGTCGTGATTCGTTCCAGGCTTATCAGACGATTGCCGTTATCGCACAGGTTGGGGCAGTTATTGGTGTGATTTTGAAAGCAAAAAGTAAAGAAGTGAAGAAAATCGGTGTTTCCGCAGGTACTACGGGTATATTCGGTATTACAGAACCAGCCATCTATGGCGTAACATTACGATTCAAGAAACCATTTATTTTTGGATGTATCTCTGGTGCAGTTGGCGCTATTGTTGCAAGCTTCTTCAATCCATATTATTTCGCTTATGCTGGATTGCCAGGACCGTTGACTATTGTGAATGGCATCAATGCAGACTACCCAACTAGTATCTGGGGCATACTTATCGGCGCTGCAATAGCTATTGTGTTGCCGATCATCCTGATTCAAATCTTCGGCTTCGGCGAAGATGCTGCAGCAAAAGCTGACAGCAGTGTGGCAGTAGGTCAAGGAGATGCCAAAGCAGAAGCGTCTGCAGCAGAAAATAATGAAGAAGTGGTTTACGCACCGCTAAGCGGTAAGTTGCTTGCTTTGGAAGAAGTACCGGATGAAGTATTCAGTTCAGGCGCTATGGGTAAAGGGCTGGCGATTAAGCCGACTGATAATAAGGTGTATGCGCCTTTCGACGGAACCATCGTCATGCTCGCACCGACAAAGCATGCGATCGGATTACGATCCAAGTCTGGTGCAGAAGTCTTGATCCACGTAGGTCTAGATACAGTTAAGCTTAATGGCTCACCGTTCACACTGCATGTGGAAGAAGGAGACCGCGTGAAGCAAGGGGATGTATTGAGCGAGTTTGACAGCGAAGCGATTGAAGCTGCGGGTGTGCAAACGATCACGCCTATCATTCTTACCAATCCAGCTAATTATAAAGAAATAATCGTTGACGAAACAGAGACAACGACACAAGGCAATGACTTGCTGACGGTTGTGAAATAGGAGGAGATTGAAATGACAACATTACCGAAGGACTTCTTATGGGGCGGCGCACTTGCCGCCCACCAATTCGAGGGTGGATGGAACCAGGATGGCAAAGGACCGAGCGTCATTGATGTCATGACTGCAGGTGCACATGGTGTGCCACGTGAAATTACCGAATCAATTGAAGCTGATAAATTTTATCCGAACCATGAAGCAATTGATTTCTACAATCGTTACAAAGAGGATGTTGCTTTGTTTGCTGAGATGGGTCTCAAATGCTTGCGTACATCCATCGGCTGGACACGTATTTTCCCCAAGGGCGATGACGCGGAGCCGAACGAAGCAGGTTTGAAGTTTTATGATGATCTTTTCGATGAACTTCTGAAGCATGGTATTGAACCAGTCATCACACTGTCCCATTTTGAAATGCCACTGCATTTGGCACGGGAATACGGCGGATTCCGCAGCCGAGAGGTTGTCGATCACTTCGTTCGATTCGCAGAAGTCTGTTTCAATCGTTATAAAGACAAGGTTAAATACTGGATGACATTCAACGAAATCAATAACAAGATGGATACCGATAATCCACTATTCCTTTGGACGAACTCCGGTGTGACAGTCAAAGATGGTGAGAATGCACGGGAAGTGATGTACCAGGCTGGTCACCACGAGCTGCTTGCCAGTGCACTAGCTGTCAGCAAAGGGAAGGAAATCAATCCGGAGTTCCAGATTGGAGCCATGGTTTCCCACGTACCGATCTATCCGTATTCCTCCAATCCAACAGATGTGATGCTGGCAGAAGAACTGATGCGGGAACGTTACTTCTTCCCGGATGTACATGTTCGCGGCTATTACCCAAGCTATGTGCTGAAGGAATTCGAACGGGAAGGCTACAACATCGCATTCGAAGATGGTGACGAAGAGATCCTTCGCAATGGGACAGTCGATTACCTCGGTTTCAGCTATTACATGAGCACTACTGTCAAAAGTGATAAAGAAGTCGAACAGAACTCAAATATAACAAATGGCGGATTAGCACAAAGTGTAGAGAACCCTTATATCAAAGCAAGCGACTGGGGCTGGTCCATCGACCCGACAGGTTTGCGTTATACATTGAACCGCTTCTATGACCGTTACCAAATTCCGTTGTTCATCGTCGAGAATGGCTTTGGTGCAGTCGATAAAGTGGAAGAAGACGGATCCATCCACGATCCGCAGCGCATCGATTATCTGCGTTCCCACATTGCTGAGCTTAAGAAAGCCGTTACCTATGATGGTGTTGACTTGCTAGGGTACACACCATGGGGTATTATCGACATCGTTTCCTTCACGACTGGTGAGATGAAGAAACGCTATGGCATGATCCACGTTGATCGTGATAATGAAGGAAATGGTAGCATGAAACGGTCGAAGAAGGATTCGTTTGAATGGTATAAGAATGTGATTGGTTCGAATGGGGAAGAGCTGTAAAACATTGGACCTTGGATGATACGTATCATCCAAGGTCTTCTTTGGTGGAGGTTATGAACTAGTCTATAATTTTTCGAGGAAACATCCGCTTTTTTAAGACATCAATGCTTAGCTTCTTTTACTTCACCGCCTTCCAAATCGTCCACCTATCCATTTCCACAATATCCCTTTCCTGTGTGATACAATCGTCTATATACAGAACCAACTTCTCCAGTTCGTCATCCTCTAATGCATGCAGGATGCTTCTCCCCAGTCTGGCACGAATGTCTGCCAGCAGTTTTTCTTTCGATTCATGTAATTGGCGGACTTCCCATAAAGTATGTTGCTCTATGTCGTGAAAGCCGCAAGCCTGTAGATCCTTCATAACTTGAGGGGAGGTATGTCTTCTGCTGATTTCCAATTCTGCAAGTCTAGGAAAACACGAGAAGAAGTAACCTCTGATATGCTCAGGACTTCCAGGCAGCAGGCAATCTTCCGGCGTTCGATCCTGGATGAGCAAGATACTGCCGGGGCGCAGCAGGCGATGAGCTTCTGTAAAACAGGGCTGCAGTTCTTGCAGGTGATGAATCAAGGCGCGTTCCAGGATAAGGTCACTGCTCTCTGATTCCAGCTCAGTTTCTTGTGCGTCTCCTTTTTGGAAACGAATACCTTGCAATTCGCGACAATTTTCTGCTGCTGCTTCGAGCATGACTGCTGATGAATCTACTCCTGTCACTGATGGTATACCCATTTCAGCGAGAGCTTTCGTATAAATCCCGCCGCCGCAGCCGATATCAAGTGCTTGATTGATGGGTTGGTCCCCGAGGAGTGAGGAATAAGTTCTAATCCATGTGGCGTTTGCATCTCTTTGAGTATAACTCCATTTATTTTTTGTGTTATGAAAGTCCATCGTTTCTTCTATCCTTTCTGATTGGGAGTGGTGATAGATGACTTTACAATTCGTTGATTTGAATGGGGCAGAGCAAGGTACCATCATCAAGCATAACAAGGAAGAATCTGCTCCTATCTTGTTGTTTCTCCATGGTGGACCTGGATTTCCTGCTTATCCGTTAATAAAGGCGAATGATGTCAGACTGGAGGAAGTATTTACCGTTTGCTACTGGGATCAGCGAGGTACTGGTTCCTCCTACAAAGCAGCTGAGGGCGGAAAATTGCTTACGTTGGAACAATTGCTTGACGATACAGTAGAAATGATTGCTTTTCTAAGGGAGACATATGGACAGGAAAAGATATATGTACTTGGCCATTCATGGGGCAGTATTCTAGGAACCTTGGCTGCGCAAAAAGTGCCGGAACATCTTCATGCCTATATAGGAGTCGGGCAAATTGGTATTCAGTTTGAATCGGAAAAAGAAGCATATGACTTCCTCGTCTCGGAAGCGAATCGCCGCTCAGATGAAAGAGCTAAACGTAAATTAGCTCGGATAAAACTTGATGAAGAATATTACTTGAACCGTGCTTATGGGGCAGTCCGATTCAAGTATGCGAGAAAGTATGACATTGGATTTACGCGAGATGGATACAGTAACCTCCGCTTGATCCGGGAAGTGATGGGCTGTTCTGAATATAGATGGAAAGATAGATTCCGTGTCTTTTCAGGCAGCGACCTTTCGTATCAAAAGCTTGCAAAAGAGATCAGTACAGCCAATCTCATTCGAGCGGTTCCCGAGCTGAAGGTGCCGGCGTACTTCCTTCATGGCCAATATGATTATCAGACTACTTATCGACAGGGCTGCAACTTCTATACAGCACTTGAAGCACCTGTTAAACAATTCCATACTTTTACAGAAAGTGCGCATAGTCCATTTCTTGAGGAGCCGGAGAAATTCATCAAGCTATTAAGAACGATACGGGAGGCCGGTGAATCGTGACAAAGCAAAAAACAGTGATTCGGCCGCTTGTAAGTTCGGATATTACCCACCTGGTCAAATGGTTGTCAGATCCTGATGTGCTAGCTTTCTATGAAGGCCGGGACAACCCATTTGATAGTCAGAAAGTTAGAGAAGTATTCTTTGATCCATCAGATTCAGCACAAAAATGTATTTTCATTCATGAAGCTAAGCCGATTGGCTTTGTGCAATATTACGATTTGGGCAATGGCGAGAAGGAAGAATTCGGTTATGAGAGTAATCAGCAAGTCTATGGGATGGACCAGTTTATCGGAGAAACAGCTTACTGGAATAGGGGCATCGGAACATTGCTCGTCCAAACAATGACCCGTTTCCTGAAAGAGGAAAAACAAGCCGATATTGTAGTGATGGACCCGCAAGCATGGAATGAACGTGCACTCCGCTGTTATGAGAAATGCGGTTTCCGCAAAGTGAAGCTCTTACCCAAGCGTGAGTGGCATGAAGGCAGCTATCGGGACTGTTGGTTAATGGAATGGAAAGGGGATACATATGAGAATACAGCTACGTGAGCTTACAATAGAGGACTGGAAAGCGGTCCATGGATATGCTTCGCAAGAACAAGTTTGCCGTTACCAGCCTTGGGGTCCGAACAACGAGGCTGAAACGAAGCAATATGTCGAGCAAATATTGCAGGATACCCAGGCAGATCCACGGGAGCGATACGTATACGCGATCCTTTATGAAGGGGATATGATCGGTTCTACGGAGCTTTATATTACCAGCCAATATAACAGGGAAGGGGAAATTGGCTATATCCTCCATCCGGATTACTGGAATAAAGGCTATGCCACTGAAGCTGCCAAAGCAGTCTTATCCATCGGCTTCCATACTTTCGGTCTGCACCGGGTCTATGCTACTTGTGATCCCAAAAATTTCGCTTCTGCAACCGTATTGGAGAAAATCGGCATGCAGAAGGAAGGGTATATCCGTGACCATATGCGTATGAAAACAGGATGGAGGGATTCACTGCTTTATAGCATACTCGAGCATGAATTCCATACTTGATTACCGGATTTGCTTTTCTTTTCGATAAGCAGTTGGGGTGCATTCAAAGTGTGCCTTGAATTTACGGTAGAAAAAACTATGGTTTTCATAGCCGACCTGTCGGGCTATTTCAGTTATTGTCTTTTGTGTGTTCTCAAGAAGGTGTGTAGCTTGTGTCATTCGCTGGGCCTGTAAGAGTTCTGTAAATGTCTTCCCAGTCTTTTCTTTAAGCATATTACCCAGATAGTTAGGGTTAAAGTTAAATCTAAGTGACAAATCATTCAAAGATATATCCATGTAATTCGATTCGATATAAGAAAGCAGATCGATAATATTTGTTTTGTTTTCTAGGTCTAAGTCCTGAAAATTCTTGCTGTGTTTATATACTCTCTTTAGCTCCGTAAAAAGAACAAGTGCATAATGACTGATTATTTCGGTGGAATACTCCATTGGATCCATGAATTCGCAAATCATATTTTTAATGATATATTGAAGGTTTTCGTTATCCTGAGAATGAAACACAATATAACGGTTATGGTCATGATCTTCTTCAACAGCTCGCATTAGGAAAGTCGAGAGTATCCCTTTCCTGGAGAGTCTGTCAAAGAAAGAGGAGGAGAAGGTTTCCTTTTTCATCAAAATATTGATCAGGATGTCTTCTTCTTGCAGGGTCGCAATACCATGTGGGACATCTTTGTCCAAGATGCATAGTTGTCCCTGCTCCAATCTAACCTCCTGCCCGTTAATAAACTGACGACAGGTACCAGCATACATATAATTAATTTCGATGAAATCATGTGTATGAATCGGCATATCAGCAAATCGATGATGTTTGCTTATGAAAATTGGACCTTGATCAAAAAAATATTTTTCTTTCATCCTTGGAATAGCTTCGGAATGGTTGATAACCAATTCGATATCATTGATATTTTCTCCCGTTTTATACTGCTTTTTTTCGATAGAATTCCATTTACGTAGTTTATAATCCAGTTCTTTATGGTTCATGACAGTACCTCTCATAGGATGGTGAAAAAGGAAGAGAGCTTATTTCTCTTCCTTTATTTTACGTAATAGATAGGATGGAGTACAGCTCCAAGCATGACAATAGCTCAGTATCAAATGGCTGCCGTATGGCGAAAGCTCCTCATTATCGGGGTTGTATAATTCCCAATAGGTGTCGGCACCACGCTCTACCATCTTTCCCCAGTATGATTTGATTGTTTCTATAGCTTCTTCCTGCATATCGGATGCAATCAATGCTTCTACTAGATGATGATACATATAAGGTGTATTCATTCTGATGGAAGGAGACTTTTCCAAGACGTTTTTCATCAGAATTTGGTTTTTGGCTGTGTCGAATACGCCAGCAATGACCATCCATACTTGGGAAGCCCAAGAAATCTGTTTATCTTTTCCGCTTGTGAAGAAGCCTGTCCCTTCATCCCAAAGGTTCAAAATTGCTGCTTCAGATAATTGTTGAATGGCATCCTCCAACTTTGTTTGGACATCTTTAAATCCGAGGATTTCCGCTATTTCAAGGGTACGTTTCAAGCTATAGATTAGAACTCCATGTGTCGGAGCTTGTTTATTTAGCTGCTCATTCCAATCGATAAAGGAAGTCCATTTTTCTTCATCTTTCAGAAGGTAGGATTCGTCAAGGTTTTCCAGCGCAATTTCCACTTGACGTAGAGCTGTCGGCCAAAGTTCTTGTAAAGTTTCGAAATCCTTAGTTGCTGCATAGTAGTCAGCGAGACTGGTTGTGAAAAATAGTGAATAATCATAAAAAAACGTATCGTCCGGTATAAGATCTGGCTCAATGAATAGATTGGCCGCAACTTGGCCTTGTTCATTCGGTACTGCTGCAAATAGATATAGGCAGCGTTTTACAAGATCATTCTGTTGCATAGTACTGTAGTTCACCAGAGCCTGAAGTCGAAGATCTCCGAGCCACATACGTCTGTCCCGCTTCGGACCATCTTCGAAAACGTCCTGCATGCACTGTATCAGTGTCTTAATCCCAACTCGGTCAATCCGATCGAGTACAGGATCGTCGAACGCCTTGTAATCTGCAAAGTCAAAAGTTGCAGAGGTCACCGTTTCGCATTGAAAATCATGGAAGGCTACTTTATATTTTACGGATGTATCCAAGACTTCCACCTTTACATAACGAAAACTATAACGTCTAGACAATTTAATTGTCTGAGGTAATACATCTACAACCATTGTCTCCTCTTGCAGCCAGGAACTGCTCAGCCACCCCTCATAGCTGGCGAATGGCTCGGAGACTTCTACTGGCATCTCTCCAAATGTCAAACGAACATGTGCTGGTGCATCTGGTGGACTGCCAACTGGAACAAGCCGAAAGCTAACAAAACCTACATGATGGGTGCCAAAGTCAAGTATGAAGCTGTCTCCCTTGCCATATGTGTGTTTTGATAGGGTAGAAGCAGGGGCTTGCACACTGCATTCCCATCCATGTATGGAATCTGGGTCAGCGCTAGTAGTTATCAAATTTTCGGGCTCTCTGTATTGTTTATGGAGGGAAGGTTTTAAACGTTGTGCTATCTTTTTGAAACGCGTATTCTCGATAAAATTCATTTCCAGATTCTGTTGTACATGCATATTATCGTCCCCCTATAATGTGTTTGGAATATCTTCATCTGACATCCGTGCGTATCTCTCATCCAGCTCTCCACGAATTTGAGGATAAATCTTATCAAGTTTGTAAAAATACATGACTATCATGGAACCAACTACAAGCAAAGTAGGTATGGTTATATAACTTAGCTTAATGGCGGACAAGGCGGCATCGCTCTGAGAAGCATTAGGTACATAGCCTCCGACAGCCAGCAGCCAAGCTGTTACCGAACCCGTCACGGCAAGTGCCACTTTCCCGATAAAACCATTGATTGCATTGAGTAAGCCTGTAGCATTGACACCTGTTTTCCACTCCCCATAGTCGACTGGATCAGCTTGCATCGAGAAATATATACTCTGTCTCAGTCCCTGACCAATGGATGCTATAACCACTCCTGCCAGTAAACCGGGAATATTGGTATCAGCGGCAAACATCAACAAAAGTCCAATCAGGTTGATGACACTTGACATCATGTATACAGTCTTCTTGGTGAATCTTCTGGTGAGTAGAGGGGTGATGAAGGTACCTATTACAGGCAGAAAAGTAGTTAGTCCAGCAACAATTGCGGCAAGATCCGGGCGTTCTACGTAGTATGTATAATAATAGATCAAAGCTCCTTGCATGAAGAACATCGAACCAAACATGAATACGATATTCAGGGCAAAGATATGCCACGGTCGATTTTCTTTCAAAGAAACGAGTACTTTGCTGATCTTAGCTTTCTCCTGCCGAATTTTTACTTTCTCCTCCACATTACGGAAAGAAACAAAGAATAGAAGTGTTGCAATGACAGAGAAGATAGCCATGGTCCAGAAGAATCCTCTTGCTTGTGAGCCATTACCAAGCAGATTCACTAATGGTAAAGTTAAAGTACTCACTGCCGTTGCCCCGATTAGAGAGAAAATGATACGTGTAGTGGCCAGGACGGTGCGTTCTTGTGTGTCACTAGTAAGACTGGGTAAAATGGAAGCTAGTGGGATGTTTACCATTGTATAAGCAGTGGATAAACCAATATATGTTACGTAAGCGTATACAATTTGAGCTGCAGGACCGATGTCCGGCACGTAAAAAGCAAGGATTCCAAGTGCCCCGAACGGGATGGCACCCAAAAGAAAGTAAGGCCTCGATTTTCCCCATCTAGTATTTGTTCTATCGATGATTGTTCCCATTAAAATATCTGTTACACCGTCTACTAGACGTGTAACAAGAAAAAGAAGACTGACTTGTGCTGCTGCAATTCCTGCTACATCTGTATAGAAGAACATTAGGTATAACGTTATGACTTGCCATATAAGGTTACAAGATAAATCAGCTATTCCGTATCCAATACGTTGTCTCCACAATGGAGCCATGATTTGAACCCCCTAAACAGTTTATATACACAATATTAAGCGCTTTCTTTTTGCGGTGACAATATTCGTATTACATATGATTGTGTCCGATTTACAGGTAAATGAAAATGGAAAATTGCAATAGATAGTATTATCTTGTGGAAGATTATAGTGAAGGGGTATCGCTGTAGAATGATAACATGCATAATTATATTGTAAGAAGAATGGAAACCCGGGGTCAACTCTGATAGAAATGGATCATGCTCGAACATACGCTCAAGCATGATAGCCATACAAATAAGTGAACAGAAAATACAAGACCGCCAGCAGAGTAGCTAATGGAATAGTGACTCCCAGGATGTTGGAGCGTTTCCAAGGTCCTTTTGGATCTTGATAGCCCTTGTAAAGCAGGTATATCAACAAGCCGATCATTGGAACAAACAGCAAATGACGGATATCTGCAACCCATTCATTATTCACGATCCAATTGGCATTAGGAGTCGTTGCTGTGCCATGATAGGCGCTGTCAATACGCTCCTTGACGACAATGAATAGGGCTCCGAGTGCCAAGTAGTAGACAGTAAATAGACTTTTAACAGGTTTGTTCAAATAACGAGTGAAAATGATGACTGCTAAAAACAGGACAAGCAGTATCACGAACAGAATATATTCTTGCATGATAAATCCTCCTCAAGCTGATATGTATAAAGATAGGAATGATAGTGTGAAATTAACTGAAACTAATCAATATGTGAGACAAATGAGTCTCATTGAAGAAGCTTCATTGCTCCCTAATCAATTCCCATTTTCCCTGCCGGTTATTCAAAACTTAGGACATATTTCCTTCCATCCAAATGTTACATATATCATCGGGGAAAATGGAATGGGGAAGTCGACTTTGCTCGAAGCGCTTGCAGTTGCGCTCGGCTTCAACCCTGAAGGCGGATCGAAGAACTTCTCTTTTTCCAGCTATGAGTCCCATTCAGATTTACATGAATTATTAAGGGTTATTCGCGGTGGGAACCGCCCAAGGGATGGCTACTTTTTTCGGGCAGAGACTTTCTATAATGTAGCGACGCATATCGAAGAACTGGATCAAGGGGGATTCGGACGAAAGATCATTGATTCCTATGGCGGGAAATCCTTGCATGAACAATCCCATGGAGAGGCATTTTTCGCGGCTTTCATGGAGCGTTTCGCCGGCAATGGATTATATATTCTCGATGAGCCGGAAGCGGCTTTATCCCCGATCCGTCAGCTGTCGATGCTTGCACGGATTGATGAGCTGGTGGAAAAAGGGTCGCAATTCATCATCTCCACACATGCGCCGCTGCTGATGGCTTATCCGGATGCGAAAATTCTGCAGCTGGATGCAGAAGGGATGGAAGAAGTCCAACTCGAAGAAACACAGCATTACAGTGTCATGAAGCAATTTTTTGAGGACAGGGGCAGACTTTTGCATCATCTGATTGGAAAATGATTGGGGAGATAAATTTTGTTCGAGATGACAATTCGTTTTGCTGTTCCCCATATTGAGGAAGCCAGGGTTTGGTATACAATTTTTCTTCAAAAAGATCCGGATTTCATTCCGCATGCAGGATTTCTAGAATGGGAAGTAGTATCAGGCTGCTGGCTGCAGCTAGCCGAATCGGCGGAAACGGAATACAGAAACGGGCCATTGCGCTTAGGAGTCAGAGACTTGGAAGCAGAAAGAGCACGAGTAATGGAACAGCTTGATATACAGGATTTTGATATTTATACACGATCAGGTGTACCGGTTAAGTGGGCAACCTTTCCTGATCCTTGGGGGAATCAGCTTGGCTATTTTGAATATCTTGATAAAGAAAAAGAGCAAAACAGGATAAATCAGTTAAAATAACTAGATATAAGAATTGAATATGATGATAAGGAGGTTTCTAAAAGTGACGGAAAGTAAGATGAATCCTAAAGTTGATGATTTTCTGATTAAGGCTAAACAATGGAAAGAAGAGTTTGTAAGCCTAAGAAGTATTATCCGTGATTGTGGACTGACAGAAGAATTCAAATGGAAGCATCCTTGTTACACTTTTGAAGGGAAAAACGTCGTATTAATCCATGGCTTCAAAGATTATTGTGCGCTTTTGTTTCACAAGGGTGCATTGTTGAAAGATCCGTATGGAATCTTGATCCAGCAAACGGAGAATGTGCAGGCAGCGCGCCAAATTCGTTTCACCAACGTTAAGGAAATAGCTGAAATGGAAGCTATCCTGAAAGACTATATCCATGATGCTGTCAAAGTTGAGAAAGCGGGTTTGGAAGTGGATTTTAAGAAGGAAACAGATTACATAATTCCTGAAGAACTTCACAATAAATTCAATGAAATACCTGCCTTGAAGACTGCTTTTGAAGCATTGACACCGGGACGGCAAAGAGCATACATCCTATATTTTTCCCAGGCTAAACAAGCCAAAACCCGAGAGTCAAGGGTTGAAAAATATGTAAAGCATATTCTGGATGGCAAGGGATTGAATGATAAATAGAAAGAAGATAGGAAGGAATTGGAGGGGAACAAATGAACATTATGAAAGCAACATTACGAGACGTAAAACATGCAGCAGATTTATTCAACCAGTATCGTCAGTTTTACAAACAAGCTAATGACTTAAGCGGGACAGAGGCGTACATAGCAGAAAGACTGGAGAAAGGGGATTCTGTCATATTTCTCGCAAAAGATGGTGATGATTGTGTCGGTTTTACCCAGCTTTATCCTACCTTCTCTTCGATCGGCATGAAACGTGCTTGGATTTTGAATGATCTGTATGTGGCGGAAAGTGCGAGGAAACAAGGTGTAGGAGAAAGATTGCTTGCAGCAGCCGAGGCTTTTGCAAAAGAAACCGGAGCGGGGAGCATTGCGCTAAGTACGGCGCCTGACAATGAGAAGGCACAGCGATTGTATGAACGGAAAGGTTACGAGCGTGACAAGCAGTTCTACCATTATGAACTTAGGTTGTAGAGAAGTTTTGCAGGACAGTGAATATCTTGATGACGGGACATTCGTCTAACTAAGGAAGGCAGTGGAGCTTCCAACAGAAAGATGTACTTATCTATTGCTTGGTTACTTGATGTCTGCGGAAAGAGGGGAATTATGATTGGAATGCGGCTGTAAAAAAATGACGGAGATTCTTTTGGAAGCAGATTTTGCCGATCCGATTTGGTGTGCGCGCTGTAAAGAAAATCTGGTTTTTGATGAATTACCAGTTACAGACACATTGAAACAGAAGATAGAGAAATGGGCGGAAGGATACGGAGAATGGGTGGATTGGGAACAGGACAAACTTAAACTTGATGCGGAAAAGAAGGAAAATATTTTCAACAGCGAAGGCAGACTATTGTTTGCCTCACTACAGCAGGAACTTCCCAAGTTCACTGTTACTTTCAAAACTTCACGGCTGTGTTCTTTATATAAGTAAAAAAGCTGTCAGCCCATTACGGCTGGCAGCTTTTTTGTTATAGTTCCAATTCCAATCCCTCTTCTGCCAGGAAGTAACCGCGATTCCTTATCGTTTGGAGCTCCTCGCTCTCAGGATCCAGTATCGGGTTGGAATGATTAAGATGCGTCAGATAAACTTTCGTTCTGGCTGTATCGACGGCCTCTTGAAGTCGGTCCATCGTCTCCGTGATTGAAGGGTGGGGAATTTGGCTGATGTCCCGCCCGACTTCCGCGACTTCCTGCTTACTGTAAAAAGTAGCGTCTACAATGACATAATCAATATCTTTTGCTATTTCTCCGATATCATGTTCCCATTCTTTCCAGGAATCAATATCCGGAATGTACAACGCTTTTTTATTCGGTCCTTTGATGAGGAAACCAAATGTTTCAGAGTATTCATTCCGATGCGGCACTTCTACCGGTGTGAAATGAACAGTGGATGTGAGTTCTTGAGCAATGCCAGCTTGAATTGGCTTGGTAACAATATTCTTCAATCCTACCAGCTGGCTCCAAGGTGCATCATTCGCTAACAGCTGTGCCATTTTCTCGCTCGCATAAACAGGTAATTCAGATGTGGACATTCCCTCTTTCCCCAGAAAAAGCAAACCAGGATAATGTCCTGCATGTGCATGTGTCAGGATGATGCTGTCCATGATGCCTGCTTCTGGATAGGCTTTCTGCATGCTGTACAGCTGTTCCCTGAAATCTGGTGTCGCATCAATCATGTGCCAGGTGGAATCATCTGTGATGATTGCCAGACTTGCCGCAAAATGGCGATAATTACGGTCTGCATGAGCACGTTGGCAATTTGTGCAATAACAGTTAGCTTGCGGGACCCCCGCATCTTGTGCACTGCCTAAAAACCTAAGTTTAATGTTATCAGCTGGCATGTTTGGCACCTTCTTCTTTTCCATTTTCTTTCTTTGCAATCGATAATCCTGTGTATCCATATATCACGTTGATAAGCGGAACTAAGAAAATAAAGAAAGCGAATGGGATGTAATCATAAGGGCTTACACCCAATACACCTGCAGCGAAGAAGGCTGGCACGCTCCAAGGCACCATGTTGATACCAACGGCACCAGCTGCCTCGACACAGCGTGATAGATTTTTCGCTGCTAGATTACGATCCTCAAAGGCTTGCTTAAAGGTACGGATTGGCAGAATGACTGCCAAGATCTGTGCGCCAGTTGCAAAACCAACGACTAGCGCAGAAAGCACGGTGCTTCCTATCAAGGAGCCAGTACTTTTCACGCGATTGATGAACGTCTCTGTAATTGTCTTCAATACTCCAATATCCTCAAGCATACCGCCAAGTGCAGTTGCAACCAATACGAGCCCGATTGTGCCCATCATGGATGTGATACCGCCGCGGTGAAGCAGGTTATTCAAACTTTCCAAGCCAGTATCGCCGCTGTAGCCGTTCGTCATTGCTCCAATAATCTCTGTTACGGACGCACCTTGAACAATGTATGCGAGGATAGCTCCCACAAAACTTATCAATACCAAAGAAGGTAGAGTAGGATATTTTTTAATCAATGCGATTACAGTCAAAACCGGTACAAACAATAGTAATGGATGAATAACAAATGAATCCGCCAAATGCGTATTGATCGTGCGAATTTCCTCAATACTCTTTACTTCACCTGCATAGTTCAAGCCAACAATCCAATAAATCAGTACCGACAGCAAGAATGCCGGTATAGTGTCCCACAGCATATGTCGGATATGGCTGAATAAGTCAACGTTTGCCATAGATGCGGCTACGTTAGTTGTTTCCGATAATGGCGAGAATTTATCTCCAAGGTAAGCTCCGGAAATAATTGCCCCAGCTACTAAAGCTAATGGGAAGCCCATACTGTCTCCAACAGCAATGAAGGCTAGTCCGACAGTTCCAATCGAAGCGAACGAGCTGCCAAGTGCCATAGAAAGAACACCGGTAGCAAGTGCCACACTCGGGATGAAGATAGAAGGATGAATAAGATCAAGACCATAATAGATAAGCGTTGGAATTACCCCGCTGCTTATCCACGACCCGATAATGATACCGACGATGATCAGAATATAGACAGCAGGCAACGCCCTTTGGATTCCTTTGCCCATATAGGACTCGAGATCACTCCATTTGTGTCCAAGTAATACGCCTAGTACCGAAGTGACAATCAAGCTGATTATCAACGGCATGAGCATTCCCGCATTCCAGTAGAACAGGGAGAAAAACGCAGCGACTGCGAGCGCGATTAGCGGAAGCAGCGCTTGAATGAAAAGAGGTTGTTTCTGCGTCATGATAGTTTCCTTTCTGAGAACATATTAAAATTTTTGGATGTCCCCTTGTTATATATTCTTACAATAATAAGTGTCAGGGGTATAAGTGTCAATGTAACATTAAAATTTAGAATAGTCAGAAGTTAATTCCTTTAATCATGTGAATAAGGGAGGGAGCAAGGCATATAATCCGTTATAGGTGTCAGGTTAACCCCTGACTTTTCATTTGGAACAATATGTATACGCTTTCATTTATCGATTAGAGAGGAATCTGGAGGAGGAATTGTAGATGTGGAAGAGTGCCAAAGGTATATGCTTGTTCATGCTTATTTTCATTCTAGTCACGATGGCAGCATGCTCAAGCAATACAGAATCATCGGATGGCAAGAAAGAATTAACTGTTGTTTATCGATCACCTGGATCAGTAGATTCATTGAAAAAATTCTTCGATTCAGGGGTGGTGGATGAATTCGAGAAGGAACATCCTGATATCGATGTAAAAATAGCGCCGATTACAGCGAGCGAGGGAGACTATTTCTCAAAGGTTGCATTGCAGATGAAGTCAGCGGAAACGGCTCCGGATGTTGTATCGGAGGATACATTCATGCTTAATTCCGATGCTAATGCCGGTTACCTTGAGCCTTTGGATGATCGTATCTCTGATTGGGACGAATGGGGTAATATCATTGAAAATCTAAAGTCCGGTGTAACAGCGGAAGATGGCAAGGTGTATGGGATTCCTTCGACTTCCGACTCTCGTGGGCTTTGGTACAGCAAGGAATTATTCCAGGAGGCAGGTCTTCCTGTACCTTGGGAACCGAAAAACTGGAATGATGTATTAGATGCAGCGATAACAATCAAAGAGAAGACAGACGGAGTGACGCCACTGTTCATGCAAGTAGGCAAGGCCAACGGAGAAGCGGTTTCCATGCAGACGCTGGAGATGCTGCTTTATGGTACCGGCGATACATTATATGACGAAAACGAGAAGAAATGGGTCGTGGATAGTCCGGGGTTGCTGGAGTCGTTCCGCTTTATCGAACAAGTATACAACGAAGAAAATTTGGGACCTGATTTCTCGGTCGTCATGAGTGGCCAATCCGGAAATGTGGCTTTTCAGCAGTTATTTCCGCAAAAGAAACTGGCAATAGCACTGGACGGCAGCTGGAATGCCCGGAACTGGGCAGAGAACGGAGCAGCACCGATTGAAAATGTGGAAGAGAAAATCGGATTTGCACCGATGCCGACTCAAGAAGGGCAGGATCCTGGAACGATTACGATGAGCGGAGGCTGGGCTTGGGCAATTCCGTCCAAAGCGGATATGAAGGAGGAAGCTTGGGAATTCATTCAATTCTTGATGGAGAAAGAGAACAGCATCAATCGTTCGTTGACGGACGGTAACTTGAATACCCGTACAGATGCCGTTGAGGTAGAAGAGTATGTGAATCGTCCTTATGCCAAGGAAGCACAAGCATTCCTGGAAAATGCGCAGTTCAGACCAGCTAATGATAAATATCCGGCAGTTTCCACACAGCTGCAGACAGTAGTGGAAGCAGTTGCCACTGGCAAACTATCTCCTGAAGATGCAGTCGAACAATATAAAGCTGGTGTGGAACGAGTGGTAGGCAAAGAAAATACGAAGGTAGCTGAATAGGAAACCATCCCATCCAGGGTGCTGGACTTTCCAGTACCCTCTGATTGGGCAGAAGAAAGGTGACGAATATGTATGCATAGGAAAGCGATACTTTTTTTGTCCCCATCTTGGATCCTTTTATTGTTGTTTTTCATTACTCCGATGTTACTGACTTTTGGTTTTGCTTTTACGAATTTGTCATTGACTGGAACAGACGCAGCCAATATTCAGTTTATCGGATTTCAAAATTTCGCCAACATGTTCCAGGATCCGGAATTTCGGGTCAGTGTGTTCCGGACAATTGTCTTCTTACTTTTCTCTGCTGTAATCGGACAGGTTGTATTAGGATTGATCATCGCTTTGCTGATGAAAGAAAAACGTCGTGGGTTTAGACGATTCATCGGTGTCATTGTGATTGCCGGCTGGGTCACGCCGGAGATTGTCGTTGCTTTTTGCTGGGTGGCTTTCCTGAGTGATGCAGGTACATTCAATAGCATTTTGCAAGGGATCGGTTTTGAACCGATCACCTGGTTGTTCACCTTCCCGATGGTTAGTGTCATCATCGCGAATATCTGGCATGGGACGGCCTTTTCGATGATGGTTTTCCAAGCGGCATTGGATGATGTGCCAAAATCGGTGCAAGAAGCAGCCGTGATTGATGGTGCATCACGCTGGCAGATTTTTTTCCGTGTGACACTGCCGATTGTCAAAGGGTCGATCGTGACCAATATGATGCTTGTAACCCTTCAGACACTTGGTGTATTCACGTTGATTTATACGATGACAGGCGGAGGACCGGGCAACGCTACGCAGATACTCCCGATCTTCATGTACAATCAAGCGTTCGTAAACTACCAATTCGGATACGGCACAGCCATTTCCCTTGTATTACTCGTCATCGGGACGATTGCAAGCCTGCTGTACATGCGTTTTATGAAAGTGAAACTATAAGGAGGAGGGATGCAGAATGAAGATATCAAAAAAAGAATTAGTGGTCCACTATCTGGCGCTGGTCTTTTTAGCCATCTGCTTCTTGCTGCCGTTTTTATGGCTTGTTTTCGCTTCATTTGATCAACAGGCGACACAAGCCATCAAGCTGCCGGAGAAGTGGACGCTGGATAACTTTACGGCCATTCTTTCAGACCCTAGTAATATCCGCTCGTTTGCAATCGGCTTGTTCATCTCGCTTGGGCAGGCAACGATCGTCGTGATTGTTGCCGGATTGGCTGCTTATCCGCTTTCTCGTTATCGGCTGCGATATAAGCGGTCGTTCCTGCTTACTATATTATTCATGACATCTTTGCCGATCACTGCCGTCATGGTGCCAGTCTATCAGCTGTTCCTCTTCCTGAACATCCAGGATTCCATCCTATTCACGACGATCTTCCTTGCAGCTTCAGGGTTGCCATATGCAATTTGGATGATGAAGAATTTCATGGACGCGGTGCCGGTCGAATTGGAGGAATCGGCATGGGTGGATGGGGCATCTGTACTGACTAGTATGCGAAAAGTGGTTGGACCGCTGATGCTGCCGGGAATCTTCACGATTGCCATCTTCACCTTTACAGGCAGCTGGGGGAACTTTTTCGTTCCGTATATTTTGCTTCAGACACAGGAAAAACTGCCGGCATCCGTGACGCTGTATCAGTTTTTCGGGAATTACGGCATCATCGAGTACGGCAAATTGGCAGCGTTTTCGATGCTGTATACGATGCCATCGATCATTCTTTATATCTTTGCTCAAAAATATATGTCCAAGGGCTTCAGCCTCGGTGGAGCCTCCAAGGGCTAAAGGAGTGTCAGTATGTTTGGTTTGAAAGAACGTCAGCTGGAAAGAAGAATAGAAGAATTGGAGAAATACCGGTATCAGGACCGAATTGATTTACAGCACTTTTTAGCGATGGACGATATGGAGAAGAAGGTGGCTCCGGAAGTTCCAGGACTGGAGGCTTTCAAAGAAAAGCTTTATGTGGGTGATCATTGGAAAGGTCGTGATCGTTATCTTTGGTTGGCGAAGGAAATCGACCTTCCGGATAAGTGGGCAGGAAAGCAAGTTGTTGGTTTATTCGATTTCGGTAAAACTGGCGGAGGAGGGAATTCGGGATTTGAGTCACAGTGCTATGTGAACAACGTGATGTATCAAGCGGTGGATTCCAATCATCAGGAATTATTCTTTGAGGATGATTGGCATGGTGATTCCATCTTCCTGGCATTCCGTCTTTGGTCCGGCTTGGAAGGAGGCGGCAAAAGGATAGATCAGGAGCACCAATTGAAACAGGCTCAGCTAGCTGTTTTCGATGAACAAGCAGATGATCTGTATTATACGGCCTTCGCCATTTTAGAAACGATACGAATACTGGATGAGAATGCCGCGGAGAGGGTTCAGCTTTTATCGCTTTTGGACCAAACCATCCGATTGATTGACTGGAGCTTACCGGGCAGCGATACGTTCTATCAGTCTGTCTATGGGGCAAATGATCATCTTCAGAAGCAGTTGGATGCTATGGACAGCACGTCGCCAATTACCATTCGCTGTATCGGCCATACCCATATCGATGTCGCGTGGCTGTGGCGTCTTAAGCATACAAGGGAAAAGGCAGGACGCTCTTTTTCCACTGTTTTGCGTTTGATGGAGAAATATCCAGACTATAAATTCCTGCAAACACAGCCGCAGCTCTACAGCTATGTGAAACAAGACTTCCCGGAACTATACGCCCAGATTAAAGAGAAAATCGCTGAAGGTCAGTGGGAAGTGGATGGAGCAATGTGGCTGGAGGCTGATTGCAACTTGCCTTCTGGTGAATCCCTGGTGCGCCAGATCCTGCAGGGAGCCAAATTCATTGAGAAAGAATTCGGCAAAGATGTACATTATCTCTGGCTGCCGGATGTGTTCGGCTATTCCTGGGCCTTGCCACAGATCCTTACGAAAGCAGGGATCAAGACATTACTGACATCCAAAATCAGCTGGAACCAATTCAATCGGATGCCGAATGACACATTCACATGGCGTGGTATGGATGGAAGTGAAGTCCTGACGCAATTCATCACGACGCCGGATCCATCCCCAAGGGAAAACACCTGGTTCGCCACTTATAATGGTCAAATTCTGCCAGATACCGTAACAGGTACTTGGGATAACTATAAAAATAAAGCACTTGCAAAGGAGCTGCTCCTTTCCTATGGATATGGGGATGGCGGTGGCGGCGTCAATAGGACGATGCTCGAGATGAGGCGGAGACTGGATCGGATACCAGGATTGCCGAACGTCAAAACAGGCGATGTGAAAAGTTACTTTGAATCGCTGCATCACCAAACCCAGCATACATCGGAATTCATGCCGGTTTGGGATGGGGAGCTATACTTGGAGTATCACCGAGGCACCTATACAAGCCAGGCTTACAATAAAAAAATGAATCGAAAAATGGAATTGGAATTGCGTGCAACGGAATTCCTCCATGTCTTCAAAGCGATACAGGCAGATGACTTTCTAAAATACCCATCCCTTACACTGGAAGAAGTATGGCGGACCGTATTGCGCAATCAATTCCACGATATCATTCCCGGCTCGTCCATTCGGGAAGTGTATGAGGACAGCAAGATGGAATATGAGGATGCATATGCAAAGCTTCAAACGTTACAAAAAGGGGCAGCAGATGAACTGACTGCAGATAAGAACCACACATGGAGTATCGTCAATTCCTCGTCATGGGAATTAGACGGTATCGTGAAAATAAATACAGAGGATTCAGGTGTATGGGAGGATGAAGACGGGGATGTTTTGCTGGCCCAAAAGCACAAGGCCGGCTGGCTGGTCGATGTTCCGGCGGTTCCGGGGACGGGTTGTAAACAAATCTATCTGAATACTGAAAAGGCAAGTTCAGAATCAGAGGAAGAGTGGTTCGAATGGAAGAATCGCGAGCTGGTAACCCCTTTCTATGAAGTGAAATTCAATGATTATGGTCAGATTGAGTCATTGTTTGATATAAAAGCAAAAAGGCATGTCATAGCAAAATCAGAATCCGGAAATGTATTTCAGGTGTTTGAGGATAAGCCGCTAGATTATGATGCCTGGGATATTGATTTGTTCTATCAGGAGAAAAAGAAGGAGATTACGAATCTGCTTGATTTTACTTTGAAAGAAGCAGGGCCGCTCCAGCTTGTCATGGAAGCAAACTGGCATTATGGCAGTTCGACGATCCATCAAGATATCATTTTCTATCGCAATCGGAAGGTGATCGATTTTAAGACAGAAGTGGATTGGCATGAACGGCAGCAATTATTGAAAGTGGCCTTTCCTGTCCAGATTCGGGCTACGGAAGCAACGTATGATATCCAATATGGCAACGTCAAGCGGCCGACACATTGGAACACTTCCTGGGATGTAGCTAGGTTTGAATCGGTTGCCCATCAATGGGTGGATTTCTCCGAGCAGAATTATGGGGTCAGCTTGCTGAATGATGGCAAGTATGGACACGATATCAAAGATCATACGATTCGCCTGTCCTTGCTAAAATCCGCAATCGCACCGGATATCGAGCAAGATCAAGGCCGCCACTTCTTTACGTATTCCCTTTATCCGCATGAAAAAGGATGGGTGGAAGCAAATACGGTACAGGAAGCTTGGAAGCTCAATCAGCCGTTCCAAGTATACAGCGGAGGCAAAAAGGAAAGCCTGGAAAAACTATTTGTTATTGATAATCCATATGTACAGCTCGATGCAATCAAAAAAGCGGAGGATAATGACGACATCATCATCCGCTTCCATGAATACACAGGGGGATCACAGGAGGTAATAATACAGCTTGCCTTCGCGTATACGAGCTGGCAGGAATGCGATCTGCGGGAAAGAGTAATAGACAAAAAACCTAACAAAGGTAAGATAGCGTTATCCTTCACTCCCTATGAGATAAAGACGATTCGTCTATCCAAATCCTGAGAAAAGTCCTTTATGGGCTTTTCTTTTTTGCTGTATACTACGTTTACCAATGATAAGGAGAGAGACTATGCATCTGTTCGGTACAAAAGAGCCTGACCAAAAATATATAAAAAGGCTGGCGGTATATGGGATAATGTACGACCATTCCAGCAGAATAGGCGTGATCCAAAGAACATACGACAAGTTGCTTTTTCTGCCAGGGGGAGGGATGGAAAAGGAAGAGAATGAGTTGGAAACCCTGAGGAGAGAGGTCATGGAAGAAACAGGATATTCGATTAGCAAGCCATCATTCCTATGTGAAGCGACACAATTTTTCCAGTCAAGGGATGGTAGTCAGTACATACAGAACATAGCGTCTTTTTTAGCTGTACGCCTGGATTAAAAGAAATGGAGCCAGTGGAGGAAGATCATGAGCTGATTTGGCTGCCGCCTGATGAAGCTGCAAGCGGATTGTTACATGAGCACCAGGCCTGGGCGGTCCGAAAATGGAACGGACTTCCATAGGTTATCAAGGCTTTGGAAACTACCTTTTCTATAGTATACTTTAGGAAAGTGTTTCCAGTATACATACGCTAAGGGGGAATGTATTTGTCCACGCAAGAAATGCAGTATACAGCAAAGGATCTGGCTGCTTCATTGGATGTAACAACCTCGACACTCAGAAGATGGGCGATTGCATTGGAAGGTGCCCATTATTTATTCCAACGAAATGAGAAAGGGCAGCGGATTTATACGGAACAAGACATTGCTACTTTGGAAGAACTAAAGAGATTGCTTGGAGAAAAACTGTCATTCGCAGATGCGATCCAGCAGCTGACTGGGCATAGCCAGACAAAAGAGCAAAAGGCAGAAACTAAAAAGCTGGATATAACCTCGGAGGAATTGGAGAAGCTCATCTCGCAAGCAGTGAAAAAAGCAGTGAAGAAAGAAAGGGAAAAGCTGTTCAAGCAGGTGAAGAAACAGATGAAAAAAGAGATGGAGAAGCTGAAGGATAAATCTTGAAAAGGTCACGATGGTGATCTTTTTTATTACTTGAAGCAGATACGCCTCAATCTAAATGATACAAAAGTCAGAATCATAAGTCTAGTATTTTTTTTTATTTGATACCAAAATGGAATTGTATTCGATTATAGATTAGGAGGCGATATCATGAAGCAGAATATTTATGACAATGAGGTGTTTTTTACCAATTACAAGGCTCTTCGGGAAGATCCGGTGAATTACAATGAACTTCTGGAACAGCCGGAAATCAAACGGATGCTGCCCGACTTGAAGGGCAAACGTGTCTTGGACATCGGTTGTGGCATGGGAGACTTGGCAAGGTATTGTGCAGAGCAAGGAGCAGCAAGTGTGACAGCGATTGATCCATCCAGTAACATGCTGCAGGAAGCGAAAAATAGAAATTCCCACCCCGCAATTGAATACGTTCAGACAGCTTTGGAGGATGCGGTGATGGCAAGCGAAAGCTATGATATTGCCGTCAGTTCACTTGTGATGCATTACGTTGCAGGCTATGAAGCAGTCATCCAATCCATCCATGCTGCCTTGAAAGAAGGGGCTATCCTCTTGTTTTCCACCGAGCATCCAATCAGCACTGCCAGAAAAGAAGGCGATAAATGGATCACGGATGCAGAAGGGAACCGGCTCCATTTCGCCGTTGACAACTATCACGAGCAAGGCAGGCGCGAGACAAAATGGTATGTGGACGGAGTGATTTACTACCATCGATCGATTGCGTCGTTATGCAATGGACTTATCCGGAATGGTTTCAGTCTGGAAGAAGTAATCGAACCGATTCCGGATAAAGCAGCAATTGCTAAGCTTCCGCGCATCGAACATGAGCTGCGCCGGCCATCTTTTTTGATTTTGAAGGCAAGAAAAGCAGCCCGTCCTTAATCGACGGGCTCCATTTCCACCCAGCCGCGGACACTATTGATCAGCCAGATGCGTGAGGCAGCTTGGAGATCGTTTTTCGTCAAGACAGCTTCTTTGATCGTACCTTTTACCGTTAATTCTTCCCGCAATGTGCCTGGCAGCAAGCCGCAGGCCAATGGAGGCGTAAGCAGTTTGCCATCCAGCTCCATGACGAGATTGCCGATCGTGAATTCCGTCAGCTCGCCTGCTTCATTCCAGAGCAGCGTGTCAAAAACATCTGGCTCCTCCATCTTGTAATCTTCGTATATTTTACGATGAGTCGTCTTGTGATAATAGTATCGATTTGTCTTGTCGATAGGTGTGGCAGCCAATGCGAATTTTTGCTTACCTTTTATTGGAGCTGGCATCGCACTATAAAAAAGTTCTAGCTTTCCGCGTTGATCAGCTAAAATTCGTATCCGATGGGATTGTCCCGGATACGATGCTTGATGTTTACGCAAGAGATTCTGGACCTGTGCTTCCTCGATTGGAATACTGAAATAATCTGCTGACTGTACCAGACGATGAATATGTCTATCCTCTAACACGAAAGCACCATCTTCATACGCGATTGTTTCCAGCAGTTCGAAGTCAGGAAGTTGTTCCTGCAGCACCGACGATTTGGCGATAGCTTCCTCGTACTCTCCATCGGCAGTGGAGTCCCAGGTGATGCCTCCGCCGACGCTATAGGTAGCCTGCTGGTTAGTTTTATTGACTATCGCTGTGCGGATGGGCACATTAAAGACAGCCTCACCGTTTGGCTCGATATAGCCGATGGCGCCGCAATAGACTTCACGTGGTTCCGGTTCGATTTCAGAGATGACTTTCATCGTGCTTGCTTTGGGAGCACCTGTGATCGACCCGCATGGAAAAAGTGCACGCATGATATCGATAATCGTTGTGTTTGGTAAGGTTTCCGCTTCGACAGTTGAGGTCATCTGGTAGACAGTCGGGTATTTCTCAATTGTATATAAAGCCGGGACGCGGACAGTACCAAGCTTGGCAACCCGGCTGATATCATTGCGCAAAAGATCGACAATCATGACATTTTCAGCACGATCCTTAACGGATGCTGCGAGGGTTTCCCGCTGTTTTAGATCCTGCTCGTATGCAACCCCGCGTTTGATCGTACCTTTCATTGGCTTCGTGGTGATACGTTTGCCATCCCAGCGGAAAAATAACTCAGGAGAAGCAGATAGCACCGCCATATCTTCCCAAGCAAGATAGGCAGTATAATCAGCACGCTGCGCACGCTGCATCTGGCGGAAAAGAGCAGCAGGATCACCTGTAAAACGGGTACGCAGACGCATTGTGTAATTCGTTTGATAGGTATTCCCGGCAGCAATCTCCTCTTTGATAGTCTGAATAGCCTGCTCATACGCTGTTTTTTGGATGGCTGGCACCCAATTCAGTTTTTCAACTGCAGCATCCGTTGCGCCAGGCTGTTGTTCACCAAAACTTTTATAGATACCAAATTGCAAAAGCGGCAGCGCTGATCCTTCGACTGTGGCATAGCTAGAATCAAATGCTCCTGCAGCCTCATAAGAAAGGTAGCCAGCTGCGTAGAATCCTCTTTTTGTATATGCTTGCACCTGCTCGAGACAGGGTATGACTTCTTCTATTGTGCGGGCAGTCAGCAATTTATGCTGCCCCGTGAATCGCCGATGCCGGGTCTGTCCATCTGCATCAGCAAAATTGAAATAAGCGTACATGGAACATCTCCTTTCCTGCCTTCCTAGTATCTCACATAGCGAATTTCCGGAACAGCAAATTGAAATAGTGTAATAATTGAAACCATTTCCATAAATTTTCCGTATCAGATGTATAAGATCACAGGAGGAGTTGCAAGTTGCGGACAATCCAAGTGTTGAAGGAAATAGGTTTTTGGGTATTTGCAGTTATCTATCTGATTGGAATCCGGCCAAATCTCGATGGATATGTCCTGTGGATACCGGATCTTTTGATATGTGCAGCAATTGTGCTCTCGCTGGCTGCTTATGTGCTCCGCTTTGTACGGAAAAAAGAGTATTGACGAGGAGGAGGTATGCAAGAATGAAACGTTTCAACGCTACCGATGGCATTATCCTGCTCACTTTCATTTTGTTTATGACAAGTGTCGATATAAGTCATCTTCGCTGGTTGGAGTGGATGGTGCTAGTGATATACAGTGTATGGGCTTTTTTGTTGGGGTTAAAAGCAGTAGCCGTGTTGAAGCAGTCAAAAACTGAGGACTAATACATGTCTATTACTTATTCCCTTTATCGCAATGGAGGCAAGAAAATGAATATCACGTTACATAAGGCGACAGATGCAGATGCAAAACAAATTTACGAATACCAAAAAGCTTCCTTCCAGCCGCTGCTTGATAAATACCTGGACATGGAAACAAACCCAGCCAATGAGCCATTAACCCGTACACAGATCCGTATCAACAGACCAGATGGTGGATTCTATAAAATAATGGCAGGCGGTCAATTTGTAGGAGCTATCTGTATTTTTTCTGAAGATCCTGGTACATATTGGATCAGTCCGATGTTCGTTCATCCTTCTTATCAAGGTAAGGGAATTGCACAACAGGCATTGAAGAAAGTAGAAAATATGTTTTCTGATGCAAAGGTGTGGCGTTTAGCTACACTGCGGGAAGAGAAGGGAAACTGCTATCTATATGAAAAAGCAGGCTATCAGCTGACTGGTAAAGTACAACCTTTGAACGTACGGGCTACATTTGGTTTATTACGAAAAATGGTTAATATAGTATGCGTCGTATGATTATGCGAAAAGGCATAACGCATGTTAGAGGATTGGTTGATGCTGTCCATCCTTTTAATGGGCAGCATCAACCGATACTAGCTTTTCTATTTCATCATGAAATTCGAAATACGATAGATACAGTATACGACAGCAGAAGTGCTTACCTTGCTGAAATTCACAGAGTGATGGAAGGGGTGAGTGGTGTATTCCTTCCTCCTTGCTCTTTTTATCCTATCATTAGGAAGGGATAACGGTGTGACAATGGTGACGCCGTGCCGGGGTGTCCCCTAACTAGCCTGTAGGGTTATCGAGCCAGATCACTTTATCGGACACTCTGGTTTCGAGATGTGGGGGGAAATAGGAATATGATATTAGGAGGCGGAAGCAAAAATGATTGAAGTGCGGTTAGTCAAAGAACAGGATGCAGCAGATCTCTTATCACTGGAACTGCGCAATAAGGAATTCTTCCAGCTTTATACAGGTAAGCGTGAAGAGCATTTCTATACATTGGATGGACAAAGCGAGCGTATCAAGCGGGCGGTTGTATCAGCCGACGAGGATACCGGATATCATTATGTGATTCTTTTGGACAGAAAAATCATCGGTATTGTATTGTTATCGGAAGTATTACGTGAGAATCTGCAAAGCTGCTGGATTGGTTATTTCTTGGATAAAGTGCAGAACGGTAAAGGATATATGACGGAAGCGGTTCGTCAGGTAGTCGATATCGCTTTCGATGAATTGGAATTTCATCGGCTGGAAGCAGGTGTCATGCCGCATAATATCGGATCGATCAAAGTGCTGCAAAAGGCAGGGTTCCATAAAGAAGGTATTGCAAAACAAAATGTCAAAATCAATGGAAAGTGGCAAGATCATCAAACTCTTGCTATCATTAACCCTCGGGACCTCATGTAAAGGAGAGGGAAATGATGAATAAATGGCTGCTAATAGCAGGCGTACTATTGGAGTTAGTCGGAATCCTATTGATTTTGTTCTGGCGTATTGATGATATGCTTGCGATTATTTGTGGTATAGCAATTATCATAATAGGGATAGTACTTTTCCAAATCGGTTATTGGCGGATTGTAAAAGCTCGCAATAATAAGAGAATATGATAGGGTCAGCACTGATCAGGAGTAGGACCTTTTAGACCAAGACAAAAGAAATTCCCAATTAAATTGGGGATTTTTTTGGTTCAAGACGGAGCATTATGAATGGTTGAAGCCTAGTACTTGCTTAGGCAGTTGTAAGGAAATACTGGCTTTTCCATAAAGACACCTATAAAGAAAGGGTTCAGGATTCTAAAATACCCGTTATGCAGCTGAGAGAAAGAAGTGTCGGAATGAAAAAGAGATTCATTTATGTATTATTTTCATTGTTAGTGATTTTTGGAGGTATATATTTCTTCCAGTGCAAGGAAGGAAATACAGATATAAATACGCAGAAGAAGAACCCTGATAAAACGATAGAAAATAGGTATTATCGTCAGATTGTCTATTCATTTGTTTCGAGCGCTGAGAATTCCTCCACTGATTATGAAGAACAATATTCATATATGGAGGATATCCAGGATGGCCGGGGGTATACAGCTGGTATTATTGGTTTTACTTCTGGAACTGGGGACCTACTTGAGGTAGTAAAGGAATACCAAAAGATAAAACCTGCTGATAATATCTTGGTAAAATACTTGTCTCCTTTGGAAGCAGTCGAGGGGTCTGATTCCCACGAAGGTTTGGGGGCGGCTTTCGAAGAGGACTGGGAAAAAGTCGGTCAGACAAAAGAAATGATGCAAGCACAAGATAATATTGTCGACAAAATATATCTTTATCCTGCGATAAAATTTGCTGAAGAAGATGGATTGAGTTTATTAGGTCAATATATTTATTATGATGCGCTTGTTGTTCACGGACCAGGTGAAGATCCAGATAGCTTTAATGGGATTAGAAAAGAAGCACTAAAAGTAAGTAAGTCACCGTCTCAAAAGGGGAAGGAAGCGGAATATTTAAAAGCTTTCTTCAGAATCTGATCAATGAAGATGTCACGATTGGGATTTACAGTACAGAAAAGCTTATTATCAATTATCCTGCTAAAACCTTCTCATTGAATGTGACGCCTGGCGATCCATTGATGGATGGGGATATCGTAGCAGCAGCAATCCGTCAGAATAAAAATCAGTATGCAGTTGTGCCAGAGGAGCTTTTCGGTGTAAATATTATCGCCAGGGCGATACCGTTGCATGATGAAGCAGGAAACGTAATTGGCGGTGTAGGTGTTGGATTGAGCATTGAAAGTGCAAATCAGTTATCTACCATAGCTTCGAACCTTTCTGGAGTTATCGGTGACGTTACAGCGACGATTCAAGATATGGCACAGTCCATTTCCGGTTTGGCAGAAGGCATGTCTTACATATCGAAAAAAGCAACAGAGGTTACGGAGAGCGTGGATGCCATCGAGGAAGTTTCCAATGTCGTCAAAGGTATAGCAGATCAAAGTAACTTGCTTGGTCTCAATGCAGCAATTGAATCGGCTCGCGCAGGGGAACATGGCCGGGGATTCAGCGTAGTAGCGGATGAGATTCGCAAGATGGCCGCCGGGTCCAAGGAGCAGGTAACGGAGATCCATCAGATCACAGAAAAAATCAAGACGGTGATTAGCAAGCTGGGCAATTCGATTCAAGAAGCAAATGCAGAATCGGATACACAATCAGCTGCCATCGAAGAGCTGACAGCGACGATGGAGGAAATTAACACAAACGTTAAAACGCTGGCAAAACTAGCAAAAGATAATATCTCAATCAAAGATTAATAGAGGTGACCGGCATGGAGAATTTCAAGCACTTGAACAGTCAATATATCAACGGAGAATGGCGAGAAGGTCAGAGCAGTGTGAAAATGGAGAATCGCAATCCATTTGACGGTGAACTAATCGCTCTTTACCAAGCTGCGAATTTGGATGACTTGAACGAAGCGTATGAGGCATCGGCGCGTGTTCAAAAGGAATGGGCAAAAACCAATCCGGTGGCACAACGCGCTGTCTTTGAAAAAGCGGTTGCGTATCTCGAAGCCAATCACGAAGCTTTCGTTGCGACTATCATAGAAGAAATCGGCGGTACTAGACTAAAAGCTGAATTCGAAATCGGTCTTGTAACGAATATCATCAAGGAAGCATCCACATTTCCATTCCGCATGAATGGTCAGATTTTGCCGTCCCCGATCGATGGCAAGGAAAACCGTGTCTATCGTGTGCCTGTAGGTGTGGTGGGTGTTATCAGCCCATTCAACTTCCCATTCTTCCTTTCCATGAAATCTGTTGCGACTGCATTGGCAGCTGGCAATGGTGTTGTATTGAAACCGCATGAGCATACAGCTATCACTGGCGGTACGATGATTGCGAAGCTTTTCGAGGAAGCTGGTATTCCGAAGGGCTTGCTGAATGTCATCGTGACAGAAATCAGTGAAATCGGCGATAATTTCGTAGAGCATCCGATCCCGCGTGCTGTTTCCTTCACAGGATCTACAAAAGTCGGTAAACATATCGGAATGGTAGCCGGTAAGAATTTGAAAGAAGCGCATCTGGAGCTTGGCGGTAACAGTGCATTGGTCGTTTTGGAGGATGCAGATATGGAACTTGCAGTTAGTGCAGCTGTATTCAGCCGTTTCACACACCAAGGTCAAATCTGTATGTCTGCCAATCGTCTGATTGTGCACGAAGATGTGTATGATGAATTCGTTGAAAAGTATTTGGCGAAGGTTTCCACGCTTACTTGCGGTGATCCAAAAGATCCAAGCACAATCATCGGACCGCTTATCAATGAACAGCAAGTAAAAACGACTGTAGCGTTGATTGAAAAAGGTATCGAAGAAGGTGCAACGCCGCTAATCAAAGGTAAAGTGGAAGGCAACATTGTCGAACCAGTAGTCTTCGGCGATGTGACACCAGATATGACACTTGCAAACGAAGAGCTGTTTGCGCCAGTCGTTAGTATTTTGAAAGTGAAAAGCGATGAAGAAGTGTTAGCTTATGCAAATAACAGTGATTATGGCTTGAGCGGCGCAATCCATACGAGAGACGTGGAGCGCGGAGCTGAGCTTGCGAAGCAAATGGATACAGGTATGATCCACATCAACGATGGTACGATCAATGATGAACCTACTGTCGCATTTGGCGGCGTGAAGAATTCCGGCCTTGGCCGTCTGAACGGCGAGTGGAGCCTTGATGCATTCACAACGACAAAATGGATCAGCATCCAGCACGATCGCAGACAATATCCATATAGCTAATAGCAGAAGACCCCCAGCTTGGAAGGCAGGGGGTCTTTTGCTATTCTGCAGCCATGGCATCTTGTTTCGTTCGATGGACTGTTCCAAATGGATGCTCAGGCGGTGCATAAATGCTGTATAGTTTCAAAGGGGTATGACCAGTATTTATAATGTTGTGCCATGTTCCTGCAGGCACAATGATGGCAAAATCATCTTGGACATATTGCTGATAATGTAAGTTGTCTTTCCTAGGGCCCATTTGTACTAGCCCCCGTCCGGATTCTATGCGAAGGAATTGATCGACATTCGGATGCCTTTCCAATCCGATATCTTCTCCTGGGCGTATACTCATCAATGTCACTTGAAGATGTGTTCCTGTCCATATAGTGGTCCGGAAGAAATGATTATTTTCGGTAACTTGTTCGATATCAACAACATATGGTGAATTTCCGTGATCATGTGTTGGCTGCTGCCACTGATAATTACGCCAATCGTTTGGAATGTGATGCCAGTGGTTGTGAGGATTTCTATCATACATTTTTTATTCTCCTTTGATGCTGTTATATCTTATCCTATGCAGTTGCCTACTGCGGGTTCAAATTAGAAAAGCAAAATGAAAGAGTACAGGAGTTTTACCTGTACTCTGAAAAAGATCATTTAGCCTTTATCACGTCGATTCGTGGCATATCTGGCTGCTCCATATCGTTTCCCAAGAAATAACTTGTATGAGGAGGCTGGTTATAGGCTACATTCTGCCAAGCAACTCCTAAACGGTAGACAGGATCGTGCATTAAAGTAGGAAGTTTTTCTTCGGTTAGATCTGTTGTTGTATAAAGGACAAGAGCGCTGCTATCTTCTGTGCGCCAGATGGCTTCCTCGCGCCAGTCGCCGATCAAATCAGCCTGGAGAGCAGGGTTTCCTTTGGTTCCGTTGTTAGAGTAAGTTCCTTCTGCATCAAGTAATGTATCCATTTTTTCTGTTTCTGGGTTCCATTTTCCGATCACGCCAGTGCCAGTCTGGATGCTTTCATCGAAAGTATGATCAAGGATTTCACGAGTCAAGTCGCCGTCCCACCAGATAGCAAAGTTTGCAGGAGGGATATTCGTGGATATTTCCTCCCCTGAAGCAGCGTAAAGTCCGCCTGTCGGGCTGTTCCATGCGCCGTCAATTGCCCACATCTCGGCTCCTGGATAGCGGGGATCGATGTCAGATGCAAGTCCGCGCCCTACATCCATATTTGTCGGGACGCCCCAGATTAGTTCTCCTGTCCGAGCATCGCGGAATTCGATACCAGCTTCATTCGGATACGGTTCATGGACTTGGAAAACCTCAAGCCCTGGACGATTAGGATCTAAATCGCTAAGGTGCATCGCATCTCCGTGACCAAGACCAGTCGAATAAAGACCAGTGCCATCATCGTCCAATGCCATGGCACCATAGATGATTTCGTCCTTGCCGTCTTCGTCCACGTCACCGATACTCAAATTATGATTACCCTGCTGTGCATAGGCTTCATTTCCTGGTGTTTCACTATTGAACATCCATTGCTTTTTCAATTTGCCGTCTTTATAGGTATATGCTGCAATTACCGTTTTTTCATAATAGCCTCTTGCCTCAATGATACTCGGTGTTTTGCCATCCAGATATGCGACTCCGGCAAGGAAGCGGTCGCCTCGGTTTCCGTAGCAGTCACCCCAATCACAAATATCGCCGCGGGCTGGTTCGTAATCGATTGTTTGTTTGATTTTACCTGTGTTGCCTTCGAATACGGTCAAATATTCTGGTCCTTCGAGTATATAGCCTGATGCGTTGCGGTAATCTGCATCTGCATCGCCGATGACTTTTCCTTTTGCATCTTTTGTTCCGTCAGCAGTTTTGACGACGAGCTCAGATTTTCCGTTACCATCAAAATCATAAACGAGCATTTGTGTGTAATGGGCGCCTGCGCGGATATTAGGCCCAAGATCAATTCGCCATTTATGCGTCCCATCCATTTCATAAGCATCGATTAGAACATTGCCTGTGTAGCCGGAGCGGGAATTATCCTGTGCATTGGAGGGATCCCATTTCAAAATGATTTCCCATTCCCCGTCACCATCCAGATCGCCGACGCTGGCATCATTGGCAGCATAGGTATAGGACTTCCCATCCGGTGTTTTGCCATCAGCTGGCTTTTGGAGAGGGATATGCAGCTGATTGTCCTGCCACACTTTTATATTATCTTGATCTACGCCTTTCCCGATAGCTTCCACACGGTAGACACTATTGGTAGTCCCATCTGTGTCAAGGAAATTTGTGCTATGCTTCACGGGTTTACGAGTAATTTTCTTCCCATCCCGGTAAACATGGAAAGAAGTTTTTTTCGTATCATTCCCAAGGAATCTCCAGCTGAGGAAAACGCCGTCCTCTGTTTTTATGGCGACAGCCCCACGGTCCAAATACTCCATTTGACGTTTAGGTAGTTTCTTGGCGTCAGCAGAGAAGGGGATTGCGAATGTCAGAAGCAGGACGAGCAGGAAAAGCAGACATTTTTTCATATGATCATTCCTCTCCTTTTTATTGAAGCGTTTTCATGATATTGCAGGAGGGAAGGTCAAATCTTATTAGACGAGGCAGTGGGTTCTCAAATATGGTTGTAAATATCTTAAAAGAGGCTACGTAAACTATAAAAACAAAAACCGAACGTACGCGAATCCTGCTTGAAGGATTCGCGTACGTTCGGCTAAGTTGAATCCAATTGATTGTTATTTATAATTCCCTAAAGTATGGATCACATGGGCTGTGCAATGGATGCCGTTCAGGAAATAGTCCACCTCCAAGTTCTCGTTTGGCGAATGATTATGCTGATCGAAGTTCGCATAGGGTACGATGACAGATGGCAGGCCCAGGATTTTTGTCCACACATAATCCGGAAGGGAACCGCCCATGCTCGGCTGGATGAGCGGATTTGTTTCATAAGCTGCCTCGACAGCGCTGATGACCTTCTGAATGATAGGAAGTTCAGCCTTGGTGCGGGATGGCTGCATACTGCCCAGATATGTAACTTCAATATCTGGTGCATAGGTCTGGACGTGGTTTTTGATTTTTTCAAAAATGTCTTGAGGATCTTGATCGACGACAAGACGAATATCCATTTTGAGTCTGGCTGTGGAAGGGATGATCGTTTTTGTTCCTTCTCCTGTGTAGCCGCTTTCCATACCAAAGATATTGAAGGTAGGTTCACCGGTCATCTTCTGATAATAGGAGGGACCATCCAGAGTTAGTGCTGGATAGCCAATCTTTTCCCCTAGTGTCTTTTGATCGTAAGGCAGTTTTGTGAGCAGCTGTTCTTCGTAGGCCGTAAATGGACGGATGCTGTCATAAAAGCCTTCAATTTTTACATGTCCGTCAGCATCACGCATCGTTTGCATAAGTTCGATCAGTTTCCAGGCCGGATTAGGTACGATATTGCCTGTATTGCCGGAATGGTTATCCCGATCAGCCCCTTTGGCATCGAATTGAATCGATAGCATGCCGCGTACTCCAAGCAATACGAGCGGGGAAGAGCTGTTGTGGGATGGACCATCGGACGTGTAGACAAGATCGGCCTTGAGCAAATCCTTATGTTCCTTCACAAATGCTGCCAGATTGGTACTTCCTTTTTCTTCCTCTCCCTCGAAGACGAATTTGATATTGATCGGCAGCTCACCAGCTGTCTCCTGATAGCTTTTTACGCCAAAGAGCTGTGCCATCAGCTGCCCCTTATTATCGCCGACACCACGGGCATAAATTTTCCCGTTGCGGATCTCTGGTTCGAATGGCGGGGAATCCCACGCTTCATAAGGCTCTGGTGGCTGGACATCATAATGGCCATAAATGAGCAAAGTAAAAGCTTCAGGGTCTTTGATCAGTTCACCATAGACAACAGGATGGCCGGCGGTTGGGATGATCTTTGTCTCGATTCTGAGCTCCTCCATCATACCCTTCAAAAGTTCTGCGCATTCTTCGATGCCATCATCCTGCGTACTGATGCTGCGCTGTCTGAGCAAGGTGAAAAGCTGATCCAGGAAATCTTGCTTATTTGTTTGGATATAGTCTTTTATTGCAATCGTGTCCATCGAATTCTCCTTTGTTTCTTAATTAAGTGTACCAATCAATACGGTGGCAATCAGAATCGAACAAGTCGTCACGGTTGTAAATCCACCCATAAGCATCGGTGTCACTATCTCATTCATGATTGCTTCCCGTTCTTCTTCTGTATCCCCGACTTCACGGCTGATTTCTTCACAAAGGATATAATCCGCAGGGAATCCGAAAAGCGCAGTCAATGCAACCGGCATACCAAGATACTTGCCAACGCCCAAGAGCTTGGAAGCCAATAGTCCACCCAATGTCACACCTGCGGTACCAAGCACACAGATTAACAGGATCTCCGGGATATAGCTGGCCAAAGCAGCCGGTGTCACATCATCCATGGAAGAGATGACGATGAAGATCACGGCGATCATGGCCAGGCCGGTTGCATTTGCTTTTTCCATTGTTTTTGCTGGATAGAAGCCGATATAAGCGCCGATGACCCCTATGATCAGACAGAAAATAGTGTAGTTGATACCGGTGAGGGCATCAAGGATGATGGCGATACCACTGCCTAAATAAAGCTGGAGGATGAAGATAAGGGATGTCTGATATTTTTCGGGTAAAAGCAGTTTTCGTTCATTCTGCGCTTTGACCACGGTATTGGACCGTTCTTCTACGGCTGCTTCTTTTTCCAAAGCAGCACCGGTTTGGAGACGTGCCTGTACTTGCTGCTTCACCATGATGGCATGTTTTTTCAGGAAAAAGGAAGCAAGCGGGATACCGAATAGTTTATGAATGCTTAATACCAATGCAGGGATGATCACAAGGCTGGCTAATCCCAGTTCAGTCAGTCTTTCACTTGTCACAAGATAAGCCACAATCCCGCCGACTACTGGACCAGCTCCCGCGACTGCAGTTTCATAATCAAAAAATATCGGAACGACTGCCAATACAAGTGCTACTGCAGTAATCGAACCAATCAAAGCAATCAGGATTGGTTTTAGCTGCCCTTTAATCAAGGAGAAAGGCACCACTGTACCTAGGTGCACGACAAATGGAGCCACAATAAGCGAACCTAACGCGGTGATGACAGAATCAGACATAAGCCCAGTCGGTATGATTCCGGTCCAAAGGAGTGCAACATAAAGCAGCAAAGCAGCCAGCAGCATAGGGATGCGGGCTTTTGTCCAAATGGAGATTAGTTCTCCCAAACCTAAAACAGCAATCAATAATAAGGTAATCATGACGGGGTTGCTACTTACCTCACTCCACATCTACATCCTCCTCCAGTTTCTATGTAAGAATATTATTAAAAACTAAACTATATTCAGAAAATTGTCAACATACTAATCAATTAGTGGTATCTTTTGTTCGTTATTCCAAATGTTTTGTATCGGCTGCCATTCTTTCAGTCGATTGTTGATGCTCCGGCTTTTTCCGTCTGGCTGCAAATATGACCGGTTGTTGTGAACTTTTACAAGAAGTGCTTATGATTGAAGGCGTTTGAAGCTCAGATTACGAGGAGGGAGGAGTTCATGCAGGCTGTATTTGACCATTTTTTCGTGAAGCTCGCTCAGTCGATGCAAATCATCGATTATGCCTGTTTGCAGACAGCAGATAAGTGAGTGTAAGGATCGGTATATGCCATGCGGAGTGTGCCAAGCGGGTGGAGGACTTTATGAAGCAAAGCGCAGGGGCCTAAGTAGAACTAGTCAAAAGAAAGAGCCAAGCGAGACATTCGCTTAGCTCTTATTCCTTGTACATGACTTGGACGAAGCGTTTAAGTTCATTCGTCAACCCGCTGATTGCATCCTGGAATCGGTCGTTTGCCTGATATTCAAGAGCTACCGAAGCTGTTAGATCCAAGTCGTCTATGGGCATGATGGCGATGTTGGACATTCTTTGCTCACTCATATGGTAAAGGATGGAGCGCGGTAGGGCTGTATATCCATAGCCGCTCTCGATAAATGAAAACATATTCTGTACATCATCAACCATCTGATATTCTTTGGCCTGCAATAAGCCTAAAAGGGAGCTGATCTTTTCCAGATTATTCGTCAATGCTGCGTGCTCGAAGACAATCAATTTCTTATCTAACTTATTTGCATTTACGATTTTACCATCGAGAATCGGTGCATCCTCCTTATGACAAAGGATGACAAATTCATCTTGAAGCAGCGGTTCACAGAGAAATGGAGTCTTTGCCAAATTCTCATAATGAATGGAGAACTGAATGCTGCCATATTCCAATAATTTTTTCAAAACGTTCGTCGGTCTCGTTATGAATTTGAAAGGAATGTGGGGAAAGTTTTCCCGCATGTAGGGGATGATGATGTGGTTGAATACCGGTGCCAACCAAATATTGATGCCGATCCTGAATTCATCTTTACCGGCATTGATTTTGCTGAGCAGCTGATAACTTATTTTGTTATCCCCTGTGAGTGCAAATGACGCATCTTGCAGCTCCCCGAGCAGTTCAATTGCATAAGGAAGGAAAAAGTAGCCTTCTTCTGTCAACTCGATACCATCCCAGCTGCGAGTCAACAAGACGAAGTCAAGTTCTTCTTCCAGTTTCCGTATCCGTGTACTTAATGTAGGCTGTGTAATATGCAAGGCTTTTGATGCTTTGGAAATACTTTTATTGGAGACTACTGCTAGAAATGACTCCAATCCGTCAATATTCATGTTCCTTCACTCCTGCCGTTCTATACTTGTCCATCTTATATTTTTTTACACAAAATGTATAGGAATCTTTGAAAAATTCCTTTATCTAGAAGGGCAGAGCTTGTATTTCCAATCGAGAACACTTAAGATGAAAGGATGCACTAATGGCGCCATCACGAATGGTACAGAAAGGATCCAAATATGAAAAATAAACGTCCGCGCTCTCGAGGTTTCCGACCTGCGAAGCCGAAAGTATATAAAGTAACAGAGGCAGAAGAGCTATTACCTTTCTTATTGAAAGTTGTCGGCAAGAGCCGAAATTCAGTCAAATCCATTTTGGCTCGCGGTCAGGTGTCCATTGATGGCCGGGTTTCCACGCAATTCAACGACAAGCTGAAGCCAGGTCAGGAAGTGGCCATACGGACAGATATGGTAACAGAAGCAGCACCGCTTCAAGGCATTACGATCATGTATGAAGATGATACGATCATCGTTATCGAGAAGGCTTCCGGTCTGTTGTCAATCGCTACCGATAATGAAAAAGCGAATACAGCTTACCGCCAATTATCTGATTATGTAAAAGCGCAGCATAGTGATAATAAGATTTTTGTCGTCCATCGGCTGGATCGCGATACATCCGGTGTCATGGTATTCGCCCGATCAGAGAAAATTAAACAAAGAATGCAGGAATCGTGGAAAACAACGAAGGAACGAGCGTATGTTGCCCTCGTGGAAGGTGATGTTTCCAAGTCAGAAGGAACCATTACTTCTTGGCTGAAGGAAACTAGTACGCATAAGATGTATTCAAGCAAATACGAAAACGACGGATTGAAGGCAGTGACGCATTACCAGGTACTCCAGGGGAACAAAGATTTTACGCTGATGGAAATAAGCCTGGAAACAGGACGGAAAAACCAGATTCGCGTTCATATGTCAGATATCGGGCATCCGATAGCGGGAGACAAAAAGTACGGAGCGCAGGATCGTACCATTAAACGTCTTTGCCTGCATGCTCGCAAGCTGAATTTTGAACATCCTGTCAATGGCATGCCGCTTAGGTTCGTATCCGATATTCCGAAACTATTCACATCTAAATCAAGGTGATTTGAAAAAGCAGAGCAAACGTTGCTCTGCTTTTTTCTATAGAAAAAATTTATACCTATTGTCAGCAACTTCCATACACAGTACTATATCCATAAGTGATATATCAAAAACGGATATAAAGGAGAATTGATTATGGCGAAAGGAAAGTCGTTGGATGAACTGACGGATCCCGTTTTTTACATCCTGGTTGCATTAGTGGAGCCAAGGCATGGATACGCCATCATGCAATATGTAGAAGAAGAAACGGATGGAATGTTTAAGATTGGTCCTGCCACGCTGTACACCATCATCAAGAAATTGGTGGATGCTGACTTGATTGAAGCTGAACCAGACAGCGAGCCGCGGCGGAAAACTTATGTAACAACAGCAGCTGGTATTTCTAAGCTAGAAGAGGAAATCAAAAGGCGGAGCAGAATGGTCGACTTGGCGAAAGAAGTTTTACAGACGAAAGGGAGGAAGGGACGATGAGACAAACAAAGTATGTAAGTTCAGGCGGACTGGCCTTTTCGGAGAAAAAGGATATGAAAAAACTTGCCAAGCAAGCAGCAAAAGGTTGGCATCTGCAGGATTTTGCATTTATGGGTTATCGGCTAGTGCGCGGTGAACCGAAGCAAGTGCAATACATGATTGATTATCGTACTTTGGATGAAGCAGAAGAACAAGAGTACTTGGAAATGTTCGAGTTTTCTGGCTGGACATTGGTCTGTAGCTCATATGGAATGTACATCTTCGAGGCTTCTCCAGAAGCAGCGCCCATTTATACCGATGCAGATACCAAGCAGGATAAATTAAAGCGAGCAGCGACTTTCATTCCAAAAATGGCTTTGGTAACAACCATTTTGACTCTTATTGGTTTCTTGATCGTCCGCGTAACAGATAGCTGGATAGCCTCGATTGTTTGCTTACTGCTGTTCATCTTGGCTGTGTTGAGTTTGATGATGACAGCAGCCTTTTATTATCGTTCCATCAAGCTGATGAGAAAGGGGAAAGACTGATGCATAGAAGACCGTTGTTCGGATTTGTTTTAGCAGTGTTTGTGTTTACGGGTGTGTATTTCTTCCTGCCGAATTTGCAGTCGGAAGTCATCACATATGCACAGCTTGCTACGGCAGGCTTCTTGGCAATCGCGCTGCATGAGCTTGGTCATGTTATCGGCGGGAAGCTGATGGGAATGGATTTTGGGTACGTTGTTGCAGGGCCATTTCATATTGAAAAAGGAAGGAAAGGCATAAGATTGCGTGAAAATCGTAATTGGGGGCTCATCGGCGGGGTCGCCTTAATGCTTCCGGCTCAAGGTCATACGGAAGATAGACTTCGGAAGGACTTGTCAGTCATGACTATCAGCGGTCCAATCATGAGTAGTAGTCTTGGGGTTTTATTCCTGGCAATGTGGCATTTTAGCAATATTGAATTCTTTGCATTTTGCAGCCTGTTACATGGGGCAATTCTGGTAGTCACCATTTTGCCGCTGCCGAATGGTGATTTTCAGACAGACGGCTCAGCTTTCTATCGATTAATCAGACAAACAGAAGCTGGGAAACGTCAGATTCAATCAGCCAAGCTGATGGCCGAAATGTATGGATCGAAGCGTCCTGCGTTTTGGTCGTCCACCCTATATGAGCAGTGTAAAAAGAAAATGGCGAAAGCGGCGGAGCTTAAAGATGTATTTATAGAGTCTATGTTCGTCTTTTACGTGGAGGCAGATAGAGATGGAATAAAGCCAGCGATAGAGCGTCAATTCAATCACTTCCGGATAGAATCCGATAAGAGGATGGCTGTCTATCACGGCCCCTTCCTGGAATGGCGAATGCTTGCCGATGCCTTAAGCGGGACGTTGGATGATAAGGCACTGTACAAGAATGCTGAAGGAGTAACGATCTTCAGCGAGGGTACATACAGCCGAATGCAAGCAATGCTGGCTTGGACCAGACAGGATATAGACAAAGCATTGGCTTACAGCAAAGAAGCTTTTTCCCCTTATGCGAAATTGAATGGATTCGGGGTTTTGGAGCGTGAATGGACAAGGATGCTTGCTACCCGAATCCGAACATCAGCTAAAACGATTGCTTAAATGAAGAAGGCTCCCGGCGAGGGAGCCTTTCTTTTAGTTATGGCAGAATCGATGTGAATGTAAAACTACCGGACTCTGCTTCAAAGGTAACTTCTCCATTTTTATGTTCTCTAAAAGTGATTCCGATTGCTTTTTGGATTGGCTTACCGTTGATCCGAACTGATTTCGTATTTTTTGCCGGGATTGTAATGGTAGCTGTCGTATTGGAAGGGATGACAGCATCGTAGCTGAATGTTTGATCGTCTACTTTCCAGCTGCTCTCGATACGGCCATACATGGAATCCACATGTCCCTTCGCCCATGTCATTACCCGATCCGGATCTGGCGTCGGTTCAAGCAAGAAGTGCTTGAAGCCAGGGTTATCGGGATCACGTTTGATTCCCAGGGATTCCTTGTACATCCATGCCCCAACAGCTCCGAACGAATAGTGATTGAAAGAATTCATGCTGTTATTGCCGCCGAAACCGTCCTCTTCCGTATAGGAGTTGAGGCGTTCCCAAATTGTCGTTGCACCGTTTTCAACCGAATACAGCCAAGAAGGGTACGATGTCTGTTGCAATAAGCGGTAGGCTATATCATCATGAGCATGATCAGAAAGCGCTTGGCTGATTGCTGCGGTTCCAATGAAACCAGTCATTAAGGAGTACTCTGGGCGCTCCTTACCCAAATCATCTATGTTCTTCCTTTGGACGGCGGCCACTAGGTGGTCAGCTGCAGCTTCTGCATTTGTTTCATCCAATACGTTCAGGGCCAGTGGTACGGCATAGGATGCTTGACTGTCTGAAATAGATCCATCGGATTTCAATGTCTTTTTCGTTTCCGGATCAATGAACTTATCATTGAAGAACTGTTTACGCTCTTCATATCGTTTCCAATAATGAGCAGCATCATCGTCATGTCCAAGGATCTCAGCTGTTTTTGCCATGATCTCCAGATCATGGACATGGTACGCAGCCCATAGGAAAACATTCTCCGTCTTACTGTTTTCAGGACTGAGCCAGTCACCTAAAGGACCTTCGTTTATCAAACCTGTTGTCGGATTAACTTTCGTATCGAGATAATCGACATACTGCTTCATGGATGCATAGTGTTCGTGCAGGACAGTTCCGTCTCCGTATTGCTGATAAGCTTGCCACGGTACGGTCAATCCGGCACTCCCCCAAAGTATGCCGCCAAAGCCAGGGCCGATTGGTGTTACATCGGAATAGCGCCCGTCATCACGCTGCAGGTCACGGTTGGCTAGATTATGCCTGCGCAGGAACTGGTTTACGTTATCCATATAAGTAGCTGTTTCCGAGAAGACGGAAATATCGCCATTCCATCCCATCCGTTCATTTCGGGCCGGTGTATCTGTCGGAATGGAGAGGAAATTTCCTCTCATGCTCCAAGTTATATTTTCCCACAGCTTATTCACGGTTGGATTGGACGTCTCGTAGCTCGAATCCAAATCATGAATGGAGCTGATCACCAAGCCTTTCACATCCTTGAGGGCGGGTGCCTTTTCCACCCCGGTGATTTCGATATAGCGATACCCATGGAAAGTGAAACGAGGCTGAATCGTCTGGTTACCCTTTTTCGTTAGGTAAGTGTCTTGCACCAGCGCAGCACGCAAATTTTCCTGCATGAGCATACCGGTATTTTCACCGGAGTCTTCGCTGTCTGGATATAGCATTTCCGCGTAACGAAGGGTGATTTGTTCATTCGCTTTCTGCTTTTTCAGTTTGATTTGCGGGACACCAACCATGCTCTGGCCCATATCATAAACATACACGCCCGGCCGGACTTCTTCCATGCTTTGTGCTGTCAATGTTTCGACAATCCGGGCATTTTCGCCGATTTGTCCCGTAATCTGCAAATCACTATAATCCAAATTTCCAGCTGTCGTCGTTTCATCCAACGGAACTTCGACAGCCTGTTTCCAATTCTTTGGCTGGAAGTTAGCCTTACTCCAATTCTTCATTTCTTTATTCGCATCATAGACTTCACCTTGGAAGAAGCTGCCGTAGACGAGTGGTCCATCTGTTGTATACTCCCACTCGGGGTTCGTCGCGATGGTGTCTGTCGTGCCATCTTCATAGGTAATGACGAGCTTTGCCAACAGGGAATTGCGATCACCGAAGTAGTTCCAGTTTTCTGTAGTAAATGTGCTGGCGCCGCTCCACCATCCTTCTCCGAGCATAGCTCCTAAGGCATTGGCTTTACCGGATTTAAGTTGATTTGTCACATCATAGGTTTGGTACATTTGCGTTTTGTTGTATTGCGTCAAGCCTGGATTGAAATAATCATCCCCGACGCGTTCCCCGTTCAAATAGAGTTCATATATCCCTCTGGCTGTCGCATAAAGTCTTGCATCTTGTATTTTTTTCTTTTTGTCTGTTTTGAACTCGGTCCTAAAATAAGGCGTTGAATGGGCGCTTGGATCTGCAACGACGAAGACACCTTTTTTGCCCCCTGATACGCTGTAAGAACCGGATTTGACAGTTACTCCTTTCGCCTTCGCAAATATACCTTTATAATTCTTCGTTTCTGTATTTTCTTCAAATAGCGTATTTGATGGTTTGCGATAGTTCGTGACTTTTAAATTGCTAAAGCTAGCTCGATCCTTCTTGTCGACTGAAAATCCAATTTCGGACAGCATTGGGAAAGCGATGTAGTTGCCGCCTGAGCCGACGGGGTTCACATTGTAGCCATTATCAGGAGTTATTTGATTATCTCCATCTATGAAGATATGGAAAATACCTGAATTTCCCCAAAGTGAAATGTCATGAGGTTGATACTTATTCGTGTGATCGATCAAATCTCGCGGAATGACCAGTTCCGTAAGTGGTTTGTCGGGATCATCTTCCGGTTCGTAACCGGAACGAAAGATTGCCAGCTTTGCATTTCCGCTGTTTTTCTTAATATCGGAAACGTCTAGCTGAAACTTAACATAGCTTTCATTGTGATCATTTTCCAGGTTGTACAAGTTTTTATTTTTATCCATTAATCTGGGGTCATTTGCACCGAGTATGAAGCTGGCTTTCTCAGTATCTGTTTTCTTATCAAGCTGGAGGCTATAATGCACTTTGTAAACATTGAAGTAATGTGCCTGAAGGACAAGATCTTCTGCTTCGGTTCCAATCCATTCAGCGCCATCCCACGCAGAAATGTCGGTATTCATCAGTCCGGTTTCAAACCAGCTTGCAGCAGTAGACTTTTTGCCGGCTTCGTTCCAGACAGAGACTGACCATTCGTACCGAGTCGTAGGTTTGAGTTCTGTGCCGGCATATTGGATGGCGACCGACTTATCAGAATGCTGTTTTTTGGTATTCCAAACGGTTTTTCCATCGGGGTCCTTTATGACAATCTGGTAAGCTTTTTGTTTAGCTCCTTGATGTTGAGCTTCCATTTGCCAGCTGAAAGTAGGATTTGGATTATCCAGTCCGAGCGGAGTCGAACTGAAATCGGTCAATAGATTGATAACTTTCGATTTCTGATTTTTTGCATGTGCTGGACTGGAAGCAAAGGGAAAAAGCGAGGATAATACAAGAAACAGAGAGGTTACCAGCACAATACGACGAAAAAGCCGAGTTCGCATACGATTCCTCCTTTATGATGGTTGATTGTACTACCCTAAAAGCCGTCCTTTCTGTGCATATATATAGACAGCTTTAGCTGTATGCACCTGTGTGTTAGCGCTTACATCGATATTGATTTTACCTTATTCATCAACAGAAATAGAGGGGTTATTCCTCGGATTAGGGGGAGATTCATAAGAAGTTTGTGAGGTTAATAATGGAAAAAATCTAGGCGGCAGTACTCGATCATTTGTCTCTTGTAGCGTGACTCTATGATTTATACAATTAAATAATTCACTTGAGTTAAATAAAAGAGAGCGATTAATTGAGGGAGGATCATAATGAGGACGAAAGACTTTATGTTGAAAGTCACTGAATTGCACAAACAACATCTATTAGAGTGGAGAAGACATCTGCATGCAAATCCGGAGCTTTCTTTCCAGGAGGAGCGTACATCTCAATTTGTCTACGATACGTTGGCATCTTTTGGAAACCTGGAGTTGAGCAGGCCGACAAAAACGAGTGTCATGGCGAAGCTGAAGGGAGCGAAGCCTGGTAAAGTGATCGGCTTCCGTGCAGATATGGATGCATTGCCGATACAGGAGGAAACAGACTTGCCTTTCGCTTCAAAAGTCGAAGGTGTGATGCACGCCTGTGGCCATGATGCCCATACTGCAATCCTGCTTACTGTGGCAGAGATTCTGAGTGCCAAGCAGCAAGAACTATGCGGAGAAATACGCTTCTTTTTCCAGCACGCAGAAGAATTATTCCCAGGCGGTGCCAAGGAAATGGTGGAAGCTGGTGTCACTGACGGTGTGGAGATGGTATTTGGGCAGCATGTGGCATCACAGTTGCCACAAGGTAAGGTTGGTGTCATCTATGGACCAGCAACGTCCAATTCGGATCAGTTCCAATTAACAGTAAAGGGAAAAGGTGGACATTCCTCACAGCCTGACAAGACAGTGGATCCAGTTATCATCAGTGCTCAGATCATTACCAATCTGCAAACAATCGTGTCGCGGATGACTAGTCCGAAAGAAGAGCTGGTCGTCTCCATCACCACGCTGCATGCTGGTGACGCAGTGAATGTCATACCGAATGAAGTACGTATTGGAGCATCCGTGCGTTCGCTTACCCAAGATGTACGGAAAAATGCGATGACTGCATTGGAACGTATGGTGAAAGGCATAACTGAAGCCAATGGAGCTGCATATGAACTTGAAATTACGTACGGATATGATTCTGTTATCAATGATGAAGGTGCTACTGCAATAGCAGAGCGGGCCCTCAAGCGAAAACTGGGAGATGACGCAGTTCTTCGTGGCAGTGCAATCATGGGAGGAGAAGACTTTGCTGCCTTTGCTAATGCCGTCCCTGGCTGCTTTGTCTTTATCGGTGCCAAGGAAAAAGATAATCCGTCTCCTGCCCCCCACCATCATCCGCAATTCCGAATTGAGGAAGATGCGATGCAGGATGGTGTCCAATTCTTTCTTGGTGTTGCAGAAGAGCTTGTTTTTTAAAGGGGAGTCATTGTACTCCTCTTTTTGTTTACAATTTTTGCGACATATTCTAAGCTACAAAGCAGGAGGGGATGGCATGAACAGGATACCGAAGCACGTGGCAATCATGATGGATGGAAATGGAAGATGGGCGACAGAGCAGGGAAAACCTCGCAGTGCTGGACATTATGCCGGAATGCTTGCAGTGAGAAGGACTATCGAAGCGGCAATCCAGCTAGGTATACAAAATCTGACGTTATATGCTTTCTCATCAGAGAACTGGAAGCGCCCGAAACAGGAAGTGGATTATATCATGCGTTTGCCTGGCATTTTTTATAACACAGAGATGAAAGCACTCAAAAAAGCAGGGGTCAGGGTAGAGTTTTTCGGAAATCTGCAAGCATTACCGCCGAAGACCTTGACGGTGGTAAAGAAAACGATGGAGGAAACGATACATAACCGAACATTGATTCTTCGGATTGCGCTCAACTACGGAAGCAAGGATGAGATTGTTAATGGAATTAAAGAAATGATTCAATCAAGTAGCCAAAGAATACAGGAATATGAACAACTGCGGCAGTTTTTCTGGACGAAAGAGATGCCAGATGTGGACGTACTGATCCGGACAAGCGGGGAACAGCGTCTCAGCAACTTCCTGCTGTTGCAAGCAGCCAATGCAAAATTAGTGTTCATTAAAGCGTATTGGCCGGACTTCGAGGGAGATATGCTGTCAGAAGCTATTACAATTCAATGATCTTTTGTTATCCATTTCTGACATAAAAACATTTTATAGCTTGTTTCAACCTTCGCATTTATAAAGAGTTGGTGAATGAATACACAGTTTAGGGGTTTTAAGGGGAAAGCAGGAGTGCTATTATAGTTAGCATAAAATTTTCTGAAATATTTTATTATTCAATTTCCAAAGGAGAGATCTTATGCTAACGAAACAGACCAAAATTGAATTGTCCAATGAACAGGTTGAAGAAATTGTCAGCTGGAGGAGATATCTGCATCAGCATCCGGAGTTGTCGTTTCAGGAATATAAGACATCTGCTTTCCTTTATGAAACATTAAGCACTTTCCCCAACTTGGAAGTGACTAGACCTACAGAAACAAGTGTGATGGCAGTTCTCAAGGGAGCGCATCCGGGGAAGACGATCGGATTCCGGGCTGATATGGATGCATTGCCGATCCAGGAAGAAACCGGTCTACCTTTTGCATCCGAAAACGAGGGTGTCATGCACGCATGCGGACATGACGGACATACAGCTATATTGCTTGGTGTCGCCAAAGCTTTAAGTGCCCAGCAAGAGAAGATTCATGGCGAGATTCGCTTCTTCTTCCAGCACGCTGAAGAGCTGCTGCCGGGGGGTGCCAGGGAAATGGTTGCGGCTGGCGTGACAGAAGGATTGGACTATGTGTTCGGTTTGCATCTATCTTCTCTTACACCATTAGGTCAGCTGATGATCACACCGGGAGCGGCTACTTCCAATTCGGACATGTTCCACGTCACGATCAAAGGAAAAGGTGGTCATTCCTCACAGCCGGAGAATACAATTGATCCGGTCGTTACGAGTGCGCAGATTATCACTAGCCTGCAGACGGTTGTTTCACGTATCACCAGCCCAAAGGATGAATTGGTCGTATCTGTCACGACATTACAAGCAGGGGATGCGGTCAATGTCATCCCGGAAGAGGTGAAAATCGGAGCTTCTGTCCGTTCCTTCAGTCAGGATGTACGGAAACGGGCAGTCGAGGCAATCGAACAGATCATCAAAGGCGTTTCTGCAGCGAATGGCTGTCAGTACGAATTGAATTATACGTATGGCTACGACTCGGTTGTCAATGAAACGGAAGCAACGGCCATTGCATTTGAAGCTATCCGAAGGAGATTGGGCGATGGGGCAGCTGTTGAAGGAGAGGCAATCATGGGAGGCGAAGATTTCTCAGCTTTTTCAAACGTTGTACCTGGCTGCTTTGTGTTCGTCGGTGCTTGCTCCCCTGATAACCAGTCGCCGGCGCCGCATCATCATCCAAAATTCCTTATCGACGAAGCGGCTTTGGCCGATGGGGCAAATATGTTCCTAGCCATTGCTGAAGACTTGGTATTGGAATAGGAGGGTGCTCTCATGAGTGCTGTAACAGCGACGCTGATCATCTTGGCGATCATCGCTTTGGGGGAAGTTTTTTCGATTATTTCCCGGGCAAAGATTCCGACATTGCTGGTGGTAGTGGTAGTATTCTTTACCTTATTGCAAATCGGTGTGCTGCCGAAAGACATACTGGCAGCCTCCACTTTTACAGTGGTCGGGGCTGTTCTGCAGCCGGCCATCCTCGTGCATATGGGAACGCTGATTCCTTTGAAAGTAATGAAACAGCAATATAAAGCCGTTATCATCACATTGATTGGAATCACTATCTCCTGTGTCCTGATGCTCGCTGCAGTTCCGATCTTTTTTGATTATGAAACAGCTGTCGCTGGGGCAGGACCGCTCACCGGCGGTATCATTGCCTATCTTGTTACAGCAGAAGGTCTACAGGCACAGGGTCTGACAGCTTTGGTTGCGATTCCTGCCATCATCCTTTCTTTGCAGCAGTTGATAGGAATGCCATTAAGTTCTTGGATGCTGCGCCGCCACGGTTTGAAGCTTCTACAGGATATGGACGAAAACAAGGCTTATGTAGCTGCGACAGTAGCAGATGGCGAAGTGGATGAGGAAGAACCAGCCAAACGAAAAAGCTTGTTCCCTGAAAAATTGATGGAAAGCCACTTTTTCGTTCTATTTCTGATCTTCATCGGTTCTGCTTTAGCTGTCTGGCTGGGTGGACTTACTGGAATCAGTTACAGTCTATTCGGTTTGGCACTCGGGATCATCGGCTCTGCCATCGGGTTCTTCCCGGAAAAAGCTTTGGAGCGTTCCAATGGTTTTAGTATTGCAATGGTCGGATTGATCTTTGTCGTGATGGAATCACTTGTTGATGTGACAGTAGCGGATATACTCGCGGTATTGCCAGCTGTTTCGGCTATTTTGGTCATCGGTACCATTGGCTTGCTGGTAGGTGGATTCATTGGTTCCAAGCTATTCAAGTGGGACTGCAACAAAGGGATACCAGTCGTGCTGACGGCGATGTATGGTTTCCCTGGGGACTATTTGATCACCCAGGAAGTGAGCAGGAGTGTCGGCAGGAATAAGGAAGAAGAAGCAATGATTTTGAATCAGCTGCTGCCGCCGATGCTTATGGGCGGATTTGCTTCGGTTTCCATCGGTTCGGTGGTCATAGCAAGTATTCTTGTACAAACACTTTAAGGAGGATGATCATGGACACGCTTATTCGCAACGGTGTCGTCATTGATGGAACTGGAGAAATAATAAAGGATGCTGTCATTGCAGTCAAAGGAGACCGTATCGCCGCCATCGGGCCTGCTTCCGATTTCATCGGGATCGATGCCAAGGAAGTCATCGATGTTCAAGGCAGTTATATCCTGCCTGGTTTGATCGATACGCATGTGCATATGATGATGGAAATCAAGGATGTGCGCGAAACACTGGTTACACCTTTTTCAATGAGATTCTATGAAGCACAGGCGTATATGAAACGAACACTGGATGCTGGCATTACAACAGTAAGAGATGCCGGCTATGCAGACCTAGGTGTCAAGCAGGCCATCGAAACAGGTCTTATCAACGGTCCACGCATGCAAATCAGTGTCAATCCGCTTACGATCACAGGAGGCCATGGAGATAATTGGATGGTGTCCGATATGGATTTGACTGACAAAGCCTATCCTGGCTTTCCATCAGGTATTTGTGATGGGCCGGAGCAGGTTCGGCAAAAGGTTCGGGAAATGCTGCGTGCAGGTGCCGATATCATTAAAGTGCATGCGACAGGCGGCGTCATGAGTCCGACGGATCATCCGGAATTCACTCAATTCTCCATGGAAGAACTGCGCATTATCGTGGAAGAAGCTTCCTATCGCAAAGGACGAAAAGTGATGGCACATGCCCAAGGTGCTGAAGGAGTGAAACAAGCGGTACGGGCAGGTATCCACTCCATCGAGCATGGTATTTTCCTGGACGACGAAGCAATCGAGCTGATGCTTGAGCATGGGACATATCTTGTTCCGACGCTGCTTGCTCCTGTCAGTGTCGTGGAAGCAAGTGAGGCAAATGAAAGTATGCCTGCCTATGCAGTCGACAAAGCGAAAGAAGTGATGGAAATCCATCAGCGCAGCGTAGCAAAGGCATATGAGGCAGGTGTCAAAATTGCAATGGGTACTGATGCGGGTGTGATGGCTCATGGTACGAATCTCCGTGAATTGGCGCTCTTGTGTGATATCGGCATGAGTCCAATGGAGTCGATTTTGGCATCTACCAAGGCAGCTGCGGAATGCTTAGGCTGGGAAGAGAAAATTGGTACAATAGCCGAAGGGAAATTAGCAGACTTCGTTATTGTTAAAGAAAACCCTTTGGAAAATATAGCTTCGCTTGCTGATACGGATAATATCCTTATGGTCATCCAGGGAGGGAAGCTAAAAAAGCAGCTTTCCATCGAAGCGGGAATTCCAAGTTAACTAGTAAGGAGGACAGCGGGCAAATGCCTGCTGTTTTTTTGTACAAATATTTGACAGAACAACCCAGAGTCTAATAGGCTTATCATGTAATCATCTGTATTTGCTTACATCACTATGTAAGCGCTTAAATAAAAGGAGGCGATTGGATGAAATCTAGTATGTTATCCGTTTGGAATGGTCTATGGAATATCCATGACAAGACAAAGAAATTATTGCTATTTGCTGTACCTACTTCGAAAAACACAACACAAACTAATACCCTGGAGCAGTCTGGCACTTCCAACAAAGCACCTCGAACGTATAAACGCCCTCAGTTGATTGGATTATTTTTAGGTCCTCTCTTGTTTCTGTCTGTCATTTTGTTTTATTACCCCGAAGGTCTGAGTTACGAAGGACGCATGGTATTGGCCACTACTTTATGGGTAGCGACATGGTGGATCACAGAAGCGATTCCCATTCCGGCAACTAGTTTATTGCCGCTCATTCTTCTTCCAGTGACGCAAGGACTGGATGGAGATACAGCAGCCTCAAGCTATGGCGATCCAATCGTTTTCCTTTTTCTTGGTGGATTCCTGATTGCCATGGCAATGGAGAAATGGAATCTGCATAAACGAATTGCACTGAATATCATCAGTGTCGTCGGAACGAGTACATCCCGTATCGTACTTGGGTTCATGATCGCGACCGGCTTCCTTTCGATGTGGGTTTCCAACACGGCGGCAGTCATGATGATGCTGCCGATAGGGACGGCTATCATCTATCAAGCTAGTCAAGCTGCAAAAGCCAGCAAACAGGAAATTGGGGAAGATAATCGGAAATTCGAGAAATCGCTGGTCTTCGCCATCGGTTATGCTGGTACAATCGGCGGGCTTGGAACGCTGATCGGAACACCTCCGAATATTATCCTGGCAGCGATGGCAAGCAGCTTGTTCGGGATGGAAATCTCCTTTGGGGGCTGGATGCTGATTGCGGTACCAATTGTAGTAATTCTCTTGTTTTCGTCATGGATTTATCTTACTAAGGTTGTCTTCCGGATCAAGATGAAGGAGCTGCCAGGTGGAAAAGACCTCATACTTAAACAAAAACAAGATCTCGGTAAAATGTCCTTCGAGGAAAAAGCCGTTCTTACTGTATTCACTTTCGCTGCTTTTATGTGGGTAAGCCGCACTTTCCTTTGGGAAGCGGATGCAGTGCTTGAGATTATCGCTATACCTGGTATAAGTGATACATTCATCGCGGTATTGGCAGGGGTATTATTATTCTTGATACCAAGTGTAAATAAAAAGGGACAGAGAATTCTTGATTGGGACGTTTCCAAAGAACTGCCATGGGGGGTGCTGCTTCTATTCGGCGGCGGGCTTGCAATCGCAGCTGGATTCACTAGTTCCGGGCTTTCACAATGGATCGGAGACCAACTGACGATCTTGGAAGGTATGAATATCCTCTTGATCATCATCATTTCAACGACACTAGTATTGTTCTTGACGGAGATTACATCCAATACAGCAACTGCCACGATGATTCTGCCAGTGATGGCATCATTGGCATTGGCTTTGGATGTTCATCCATATGCGATCATGGTTCCGGCAGCGATGGCCGCCAACTGCGCTTTCATGCTGCCGGTTGGAACGCCACCGAATGCTATCATATTTGCATCTGGTAAAATAACGATAGCGGAAATGGTGAAGATAGGCTTTATTTTGAATATCTTCACTCTTATACTTCTCATACTGGGTGTCTTTGCACTGGTCGGACCACTGTGGGGACTCGATTTGAATGTGTATCCTGAGTCATGGAAATAAAATAATTGGAGTCTGTCAACGGCAGGCTCTTAACTTTTAAAGGAGAACTTATGGCACATTTATTGGTTATTGGGGGAACGGGCATGCTCCAGGCAGCTGTTCTCAATTGGAACGAGGAGGGCCATGAAGTAACCATGATTGCCCGAACAAAAGAAAGCCTGCTGCGTGTAGTCAAACGAGCTGTCCATCCTGATTGTATACATATGATACAGACAGATTATCATCAGCTGGATAGTTTCCAAAACCAGCTTGAAAATCTTTCGGCTCCAGATATTATTGTCAGCTGGATTCATAGCAGCGGCAAGGAAGCAATACAAGCCATGTGTGACCTTTATGGTACATTACAAAAACCAATATCATTTTTTCATATAAAAGGAAGTAAAGCCCATGATCCTCGACACAACTATATTCCTAAATTTGCAGAAAATATTGATTATCACGAAGTCATTCTTGGTTTCCGGATCACGGAAGATATTTCGAGATGGCTGACGAATCAGGAAATTGCAGATGGAGTAATACAAGCCGTCAAGCATCCGCAACCCCGCTGTATTGTCGGGACAGTCTGGCCATGGAGCGCCAGACCATAAATTCGATTTCCCTTTAGACAAAATTGATTTTTTTCTTATAAAGAGTTCATAAGTGAGTGGATTCTACCGATAATAGAATTGTGCAACTAGGAAAATAGATCTAGATTTGCTCAAGTATAAGCGGAGGGTCCCCCATGAAGGAAGCGAAAAATCAAGGTTGGGCGTTGGTGGCCAAGCTGATGAAGGAAGAAGAGAACCTTGCTGCTGACAGTGGAGAGAAGGAATCTATCGGGCTGAACGGTAGGTTCCTGGCATTGCTCAATATCGCTGTTTTTGTAACGAACGGAGATGAGCGTGCCCTTCGGCAGCAATTCGAAGTGGCTCTCCTATCCGGCATCTCTGTCCAAGAGATAATGGAGACAATCCAACATTGTGCAATATTGAATGGGTTCCCGCCTTCGTTAAAAGCTATGTCGTTACTAAAAGAGGTAGTGGACGACCAATAAGGAATGCGTGCAGACTATCTGCACGCATTTCTTATTTGAATATATTGAACCATCCCTTGCGTTTGAAGTGCCATAGCATCACCAATGCAATGATTGCCATCAATAGTATCGCTGCAAGATAACCGTATTTCCAGTGAAGCTCTGGCATATATGCGAAATTCATTCCATATACACCGGCGATGAAAGTGAGTGGAATGAAAATAGTCGAGACAATCGTCAATGTCATCATGATGGCATTCATTCGATTGGAATTGATCGACTCGTAACTATCCCGCATATCCGATGTAAGTTCCCGGTTGGAATCAACGATCTCCGTAAGTTTCAGCAGATGATCATAAATATCATTGAAATAAGCCCTTTGTTCCTGGACGAAGTCGAGTTTCTGTATACTGAGCAACCGGTAGATCAGATCCCGCATTGGTGCAATCGTTCGACGGGCCCTTAGCAGGTCACTTCGTATATCAAATACCTCATTTATCATTGTTTGCGGTGATTTGTGACTCTCCTCATCCTCAATTTCATTCAGTCGATCCTCCATCTTATATAGAGGGGGGAAGTAATCATCTACCAACTTATCAATTAAATGATAAACGATTTTCGAGGGCGTATTTTCTGCAGGTCCTTCGCACATCACTCGTTGCCATACATGGTCTGCCGCCATTGATTCCTCCAAGTGGAAGGTGACGACGTAGTGATCGGAAAGGAAAATATCCAACTCATCCGAGACGAACGTCTCATGGTTCAGTTCATGGAGGACAAGGAATTGATAGCCATCATATTCATCGAGCTTAGGCCGCTGAAGGAAATGAAAGCAGTCCTCGATTGCCAATGGGTGAAAGTGAAAAATCTCGCCAAGTTTATTCGATTCTGTATCCGTCGGTACGCTGAAATCAACCCAATACCATTCTATATCCGGACTATTCAATTCCTGATACGACAGATCTTTAAGTATTTTTTTGTCACGTGTTACCGCTATGCTGCGTATCATGGTACAACCTCCTGCAATATATAGCCACATTATAACGTATTCGGAGGAAGAGAGAAAACGGCAAGCCGTTGGATTAAAGAAAAGGGCTACGGGGTATAAAATGAATAGACAGCCATTAGTTGTAACAGTTGTAAAAGTGCTGAAGGGACATTTATCTGAATATTTTAAAACTTTGTATGCAAAAGTATTGCGCTTTTGCGGTGAATCTTTTATAGTAATCAACAACCTACAACAATCACCATTGCTTAGCCAGCCGGTTAAGCTGAAGGAGGACAATGTTATGTCTGATAATCAAAGCTTTGTAACTGTTGGTGACTGGGTAACAGGACATTCGATAAATGATGAATTATTCACTGGCTTCGTCGAAGCGGTGAATGCGAAACTGAATACGGTGAAAGTATACGTTACAGAAAGTGATCATAAAAATACGGTCGGCAAAACGATCGAAACCTTCCAGAGCAAGATTAAATATTTTCCGCCAAGCGTAGAGCCGAGCAAGGCACATCTTTTGAACCTTATCGATTTATCCCTTATTTCGGGGGATAAGGACTGGTTCTTACAGTTGACAGAAGATTTGAAGGAACTGGATGAATTGGAATCAGAGTCCAGCACGGCGTATATACCGAATTGAACAGACCGAGCGTAAATGATGTGCACCCTAAAAGTTAGAGTCAATATTAGATAGCCTGTTGGCTGGTGTGGAGCCGGTATTGTACCGGACT
>NZ_JBFEGH010000015.1:0-97408 GCF_047228925.1 Terribacillus jepli
GCACAAGTTCTTCTATAGTTACGATTTCAAGAGCTGTCTGGTCGTTCTCTCTAGAATTTAACATCTCAGCACCGCCTATTAGTCGTTTATTCTATTATAAAAAAGTTAGAAAAAGAAATGAACCCAAAATAAAAAGGCTGTCGAGACTTTCTCGACAGCCTGACGAGGATGATACCCTCGTCTTTTTTTATGTGGAAGGGGCAGAACCAATGTCTAACTGTGGTTAATCATCTAGTTGCCGAATAAAAGTTCCGCCAAGCGTTTCCCAAATATCATGACTACTCCGGAACCAGCACCAAGCAGGGAAATGATACTGATGAAGATAGCACCTTTGACACGCAGCTTTTCCTTTTTGAATGTAGAATTCGATTCGAGTTCCTGTATCTTTCTTTCCTGTTCGTACAGTCTCTCCATGATCTGATCCTGCGCATCCATTTGCTTTTCCAATGTAACAGCCATTCTTCCTGTATGGCTGTCAATGTTTTCAAGCCACTTTCCCAAAGGCAGCAGTCTCTCATTGATACTGACCAAGTCTTCCCTGATACCATCGATATCCCGTTGGAAATCTTCCCGTAGCTTAAGCTGCATTTCCAGGAGCTCCGTACGCAAGATGTGCTCATTATTATTAGCGGGTTCCAAACATCCCTACTCCTCTCTCGCATCCTGCCCCTTCCTGTTTCATACTATGCATGTACTTTCCTGTCCGATTGTGTCCGCACTTGTCGGATTTAAACCGCCTTTTGCTCCGCTTCAAGTTTCCTGATATCCAGCTGTGGTGTAATCAAAAACATAATGAACGTGCCGGCAAGACCAATCATGGTGAGCAAGATACCCATCGTGACCGATGACAGGAATCCACTAAGCGTAACGGTCAAAGAAACAATCAACATGGATAGATTATACTGAAGCCCCCCGAATGCCATATACGCACTGCGTTTATCATCGGGCGGAATTGCTGCCATGTAGGATTGTTCTACAGGCACGCGGAACACTTCCCCGATTGTAAGCACTGCCATCATAATGAATAGCACCCAGATATCGTTTGAAAATGTCAGTGCCGCATAACCCATCGTAAAAATAAGACAGCTGGAAACAAGCACCACTCTATCCTTCATGCAAACAATGAGTTTGGCAGCAAACAAAGCAAGCAAGGCTACCAGAATCGTATTTTCACTTCGCAAAAGCCCCATCATTTTCACGCCATCCACTTCCCAGAACAGGAATTTTTGAGTCGGCATCTCTTCAGCCAGCCGGATACCGATATAACTTGTCAGCTGGAATTCCATACTTAGGACCAGGATTCCCCCCGCAATGAACCAGACAAACAATCTATCCCGCATAACGGACTGATAAGTGCCAAAAATCTGGCTGATGTGCTGGAATGGCTTGATTTCCACTTTCTCAGGAAAATGTGTCTCCGTAATATAAAAGTAGACAACGAACAACGTTGCTGCAGCTGCGATCGTCAGTGCCATGAATAATTCGAATAGATAGTTCTCAAACATGAAGGCACCGGCGATTCCGCCTAAAGCGATGGATAAGTTACTCGCCCAATAGCCGATGGAATAAATCAGCCGTCGCTGATCTGGTGTACTGACGTCAATCAGCATGGCATCATTGGCAGGCCCTGCTAGTCCCCAGCAAATGCTATTCAGCATGATCATGCTGTATGTAATCTCAGGTGACTCGAACCATGGCGAATTACTTACCATCATCATGAAAAATGCTACCAGCCTGAGCGTTTCAGCTAGCAGCATAATCTTACGCCGTCCGAACAGATCACTGAAATAACCACCGATCAAGGACATCCCGATTCCGACGAATACATTGACGAGCAATAGCAGCCCCGCTACTTTTGCCCCGAAATGCATTGCCAGATAGATAGTCATGAATGGTGTCACCATACTGCCGATCAAGCTGGAAACGAAGGATTCCACAAGCCTTATCTTTATATTTGGATGAAAATCCCGAAATCGCATCGAATTCCCCCTTTTCAATATTTTCCAATTATATAGATATCTTACAAGAAATTCCATGGGGTATCTAAATAAAAAATGACCTCCAGGCTAAAAGCCAGAGGTCATTTCGAATGTGTTCGAAGGAAATCAATCATATGATCGAAGCTGTATTGCGCTTCATCCAAATATAATTTCCGCTGATATTCATGTCCAGCAGCTGGATGGGAAGTGTCAAAGAACATCCTTTCCACCTCCACTCCGACCGAATCCAATTCATCTGCCATCTCCACACTTTGCGGATGCAGTTTATCGGACTCACCGGATGAAATGAAGGCAGGAGGGTAATTCGGCGTAATCTGGAACACCGGTGACATATCCCGCAGACGCGGATCACTGTTAAAATTCTTATTGCCGGTATAAGACCAAAGAAATGTCGTCATATTATTGAAACCTGTCTGCTGTGCCTGTTCCAGATTCAAGACGCCATTATAAAGCAAAACACCCTTAAGCTGATCCGACTGGAGTGCCGAGTTATCGCCAATGACGGATTCAGTAGTTGGATTGGTCGCCATGGCCGCAACCATGCCGGCAAGATTTGCCCCCGCTGAGCCTCCGCCGACAAAGATTTGCTCTGTATCACCGCGGTAACGCGGTGCTTCTTGCAACGCAAAGCCGATCGCATCATTCAATTGATAGAGCTGAGCCGGAAAAGTGTATTCCGGTGCCAGTCCATAATTCACGTTCACAACCAAGTAACCTTTTGAGGCAATCCACATGGTAAAGGGATTCTGAGCTTCCTTGTCACCGCCGATCCATCCGCCGCCATGGATATAGATGACGATCGGAAGTGTGCCTTGGGCATCCTCGGGATAATAAAAATCCAATCTGCCATCATAATTTTCGGTTGGATAGACAATATCTTTCACCGCAACGACATTATCCGGGTAAGGAATATCCGGTTGTTTATCGCTTTGATCGATTGCCATAAAAGCTCTAATCTCAGAGGAAAAGAGACTGCCGATAAGGAGCAGGATACCAATTGCCAACATGATGGCTCCAGGTATCCATACTCTTTTTCTCCGCAACATGCTATCTCTTTCCTCCCCTCTGTCCGCTCATACACTGTTCCATTTTAGCTTATAACAAATAGGCTGCAATATCCACGCCTTCTGTCTGTCCAAGTATTGCCTCCGCTACCAGCTTACCGGAATATGGAGCGAGATTCAGACCTGCAGGGCCAAATCCCGCGGCTAAATGAAGTCCTTGCACATCTTTCACCGGACCAAGGATTGGATAAGGGTTCGGACCCGCAGGGCGCAGGCCGATGCGGAATTCCGCCACTTCTTCATTCGCAAGGCCTGGTGCGACTTTCAATGCCTCCCGTACCACTTCCTGCATGCCTGCAGCTGTCAGTTTCGTATCATAACCTGAGCCTACCTCCCTCGTCGCGCCTGCCACGACTTTTCCGCCATCGAAGCCGAGCAAATAATGGCTGCTTTTTGGCAGAATGACCGGCCAATTGCTTGTATCGGCATCTACATGCATATGCATGATTTGACCTTTCTGCGGTTCGACCGGCAGCTTAAGGCCGATTGGTTCCAACAGGTTATTAATCCAAGTACCCGCTGCTGCAACGACCGCATCTGCCTTGATTGTCTCATCACCGACACGCACACCGGATACTTTATTGTTTCCTTCATGAAGCAATTCCGCTTCTCCTTGAATATACCGAACGCCATGTTTTTCCCCTGCATCAAGCATAGCCTGCAGCAGCTGGCGCCCGTCCACGCGTGCTGCACCTTCCAGATACAGAGCTGTCATATCTTCCCGCAGCGGCGGGAATTTCTCGCGCGCTTGTTCTGCACTCAATCTCTTGATTTCCCCGATTTCCGGTGTATCAATCCGCTGTTTGTAAGCGAGCTTTTCCAACTCATCCAACCGTTTCTTACTCGCACTTACATACAATGCTCCCACTTGCTTGTAGCTGACGTCTGTCTGACCGTCCTCTTTCAGCAGCTCCAGCAGCTTCGGATAATAAAGCGCCCCCGCTTTGGCCAGTATAAAATAATGCTTGATCCGCACACGTTTGGACAGCCATGGCGAAATGATCCCAGCTCCGGCCGCTGTAGCCTGTCCTTTTGCTTTCGAATCGATGATCGTTACTTTCTCCCCGGCCTTCGCCAAGTGATAAGCTGTGCTTGCTCCAGCTATACCTCCGCCGACTACTGCAATATGCATAACACTTCCCCCAGTTTCGTTTTCTCCCTATTATACACACATGCTGCAACTGTTTCAGGATAGACCTTTCGTGCTACACTAGAAACATAAACTTCAAGGAGATGAAGATAATGAAGCAAACATTGATCGACCGTCTTACTACATATGCAAAAGTGGATACACAATCCAATGAAGACATCGAAACGACTCCTTCCACTCCCGGTCAGCTTGAGCTCGCCAATATGCTAGTCGATGAGCTGAAACAAATCGGCATGGAAGAAGTGACAATCGATGGCAATGGCTATGTAATGGCGACACTGCCGGCAACAACCGACAAAGACGTTCCGGTCATCGGGTTCATGGCCCACGTCGATACAGCGACGGATTTCACCGGAAAGAATGTCAACCCGCAAGTTATCGAAAACTTTGATGGAAATGATATCACCCTTAATGAAGAGCTTGATGTCGTCCTTTCGGCAGCTGAGTTTCCTGAATTGCCTGGCTACAAAGGGCATACTTTGATGACGACTGATGGCACAACACTTCTTGGTGCCGATAACAAAGCCGGCATCGCAGAAATCATGACTGCAATGGAATATTTGATTCAGCATCCGGAGATCAAGCACGGCAAAATCCGCGTCGCCTTCACACCCGATGAAGAAATTGGCCGCGGTCCTCATAAATTCGATGTCGAAGCTTTCGGTGCAGCATACGCTTACACTATGGATGGCGGTCCGCTAGGCGAATTGGAGTATGAAAACTTCAATGGTGCCCAAGCGAAAATCACGTTCAACGGTAACAATGTACATCCAGGCACAGCCAAGAACAAAATGGTCAACAGTATGAAAATCGCCATGGAATTTCATGCCAAGCTCCCTGAAGATGAAGCACCAGAGTATACGGAAGGTCGCGAAGGTTTCTTCCACCTGCTTTCTTTCCAAGGTGATGTCGAGCAGACAAAACTGCAATATATTTTGCGTGATCATGATCGAGACAAATTCGAAGCGAAAAAAGCTTTATTCGAAGAAATCGCTGCAGAAATAAAAGCAGAATACGGCGACAAGAGCATCGAACTGGATATGCGTGACCAATATTACAACATGCGCGAAAAAATAGAACCAGTCATGGAAATCGTCGACATTGCATCGGAAGCAATGAAGCGCCTTGCTATCGAACCAGTGATCAAGCCTATCCGCGGTGCAACAGACGGATCCCAGATTTCTTACATGGGATTGCCGACACCGAATATCTTTACAGGCGGCGAGAACTATCACGGCAAATTTGAATACATCTCCGTCGACAATATGGAAAAAGCGACAAAAGTTATCATCGAAATTACAAAACTGTTCGAGGAACAAGCCAAGTAAATATGGAGCCGGGGTTTCCGGCTCCTCCATTATTGACATTCTGACGATAATTGCATATAATTATCTCGAATTCGAGACAAAAGGAAGCGTGAAAGCTATGGCAACAGACAACGTAGGCTTATCGTTAAAGCTATTCATTGTATTGACAAGGGCTCTCCAGTCCATCAAAAAACGGATAGAGGAAGACATCAAGAAGCAAGGGATCAATTTAACGGAATTCGCTGTGCTGGAACTGTTATTCCATAAAGGAGATCAGCCGATCCAAAAAATCGGCAGTAAAGTTTTATTATCCAGCAGCAGTATCTCGTATGTAGTGGATCGCCTAGTCCAAAAAGAGATGATCAGAAGACGTCCCTGCCCAGAGGATCGACGCATTACCTTTGCCACTTTGACGGACAAAGGCCGTGCATTCATGGAAGACTACTTCCCGAAACATGAGCAAGCGATTCATAGCATTCTTGCAGGTCTCGATGATGATGAAAAAGCACAAGTCATCGAGCATATCAAAACATTGGGTTTATATGCTGAGGGTACTTCGACGAATAATTAAAAGGAGGAAAAACTATGATTCATGTATTTAAAGCAGCCAAACAAGCGGACAAACCGACATTTCTGCTGCTGCACGGCACAGGCGGAACAGAAAAGGACCTCTTGCCGCTTGCGGATATGATTGATCCAGATGCAGCTGTATTGAGCGTGCGTGGAAATGTCTCTGAACATGGCATGCCGCGCTTCTTCAAGCGTCTGGCAGAAGGTATCTTCGATGAAGAGGATTTGATTTTCCGCACCGAAGAACTGCGTGATTTCCTTGATGAAGCAGCTGAAAAATATGAATTCGACCGAGATAATATTATCGCAATCGGCTATTCCAACGGCGCCAATATTGCAGCAAGCCTCCTCTACCATTTCAGTGATTCGCTAAAAGGAGCCATTCTGCATCATCCGATGGTGCCAAGACGCAATATCACATTAGCCGGGCAGCAAGGAACGCCCATCTTCATCACTGCAGGTGACAATGATCCGATCTGCCCGAAATCCGAGGCAATAGAGCTTGAACAAACGCTACAAGAAGCTGGTGCTGACGCATCCATTCATTGGGAAAGCAATGGACACAGCCTCACCCATACGGAAGTCCAAGCAGCAGCAGAGTGGTATCGTAAACATTTTTGAGCATAGGTCTAATACGTATGCTTTCTCAAATAAGAGCCTGTGCTGATAGCACAGGCTCTTTTCCGTTTTACTCCATCCCGATCCAAACACTCTTCACTTCCGTATAATTATCCAAAGCATAAGATCCCATCTCCCTGCCGATACCGGATTGCTTGTATCCGCCGAAAGGAGATGCAGCATCGAAGGCATTGTAGCAGTTGACCCAAACTGTTCCGGCCCGGAGGCGGTTGGCAATATAATGTGCTTTCGTGACATCCTGGGTCCAGACACCAGCAGCCAGGCCGTACTCGCTGTCATTCGCCCGGCGAATCAGTTCATCTAGATCATCATAAGGCATCGCCGAGATGACCGGGCCGAAGATTTCCTCTTTGGCAATCGTCATTTCGTCACGCACATCGGCAAAGATTGTCGGCGAGACGAAATAGCCTTGCTCCTGCGGCTTGCTTCCCCCGGTGACGAGCTCTGCCCCTTCACTTCTTCCTTTATCGATGTAGCCCAGCACTCGCTCCTGCTGCTCCAATGATACGAGCGGACCAATCTCTGTATCCGCATGAATACCAGCGCCTTGTTTGATTTTCTCCGCGTGGGATGCCATGTCGGCAATCACGTTATCAAATTGCTTTTTCTGGATGAAGACACGTGATCCAGCACAGCAAACTTGTCCTTGGTTGAACATGACACCGTTCAGCGTACCAGGGATTGCCTTGGTCAAATCAGCATCCGGCAAAACGATATTCGGGGATTTGCCACCAAGCTCCAATGTCACGCGCTTCAGTGTTTTGGATGCATTAGCCATGATCTGCTTCCCGACACTGGTGGAGCCGGTGAAAGCAATCTTATCCACGAGCGGATGATCGACAAGCGGCTGGCCTGCTGTTTCCCCGAATCCCGGTACGATATTGAGAACGCCATCCGGGAATCCTGCTTCCTCTGCCAATTCAGCTAAGTATAATGCGGACAACGGCGTCTGCTCCGCTGGCTTCAGTACCACCGTACAGCCAGTGGCCAGTGCCGCACCGAGCTTCCACATCGCCATCAAGAGCGGGAAGTTCCATGGAATGATCTGTCCTACCACACCGAGTGCTTCATGTCTTGTATAGTTGAAATATGGGCCGTTGACAGGTATTGTCTGTCCGACAATCTTTGTCGACCAGCCTGCATAATAGCGCATATGTTCAATCGCCAGCGGAATATCCGCAGTTGTCGTTTCCCTGATCGGTTTCCCATTATCCAGTGTTTCGAGCTGTGCCAGTGCATCTGCATGTTCTTCCATCAAGTCGGCCAGCTTGTACATGATCCGGCTTCGTTCTGCTGCAGTCATGGTCGACCATGGGCCTTCATCAAAAGCTTGGCGGGCTGCCTTCACAGCACGATCGATATCTTCTGCTCCTGCTTCATAGACCGTTGCCAGCACTTCTCCTGTAGCCGGGTTATACGACTCGAAGGTCTTCTCCGTTGCACTTGCCACGAACTCTCCATTGATATAAAGTTTCTTCGTTCCATTCAAAAAACGCTCCACTTTCTCATGCACACCTGCTGCTAATTGACTCATAGAAATCCTCCTCAGATTGTATTCTAGTTTTGTCTAAGCGTCGTGATGCAAGATGACAGTCCAGGAACCGCTTACAACTGCTATGGTAGCACCTTAGCATCTTAGAAAGCAATTAGTAGCATAGAATAATAGTACGCTAATTTTCGACATAGAGAAAAGACTCAGCCAACAGGCTGGGCCTCCATTCCGATCTCTTGCAGGAATTGTTTTACCACTTGCTCATACTCCTGCTTGTTTTCAGCTAAGGACATTGCATGATCACCTTTTTGGAATAGATGCAAGTGCTTGTACCCATTTCGTTTTTGTGCGTATAAATCTTTCGTCATTTGCACTGGAATATACGAATCTGGCAGACTGCTGATAAAGAATACAGGTTTTTCGATGTTGGCTACAAAGTTTATCGGGGATACATCCTGGAAACGGTAGCCGTCCAATTTGCGGACAATCCATTCAGCTGCCGGCAAGAACACTTGACGCGGCAAGTGGAATTGAATTTTCAATCGATAGGCAACCTGTTCTGCAAAATCGCTATAAGGGCAGTCAGCAATATAGAAATCCGCACCATCCTCCACTGTACCTGCATAAAGCAAAGCAGTTGCCGCTCCCATTGATTCACCATGCACGCCCAATTTCAAGTCGTAATCATATCGCTCCTTCGTCCATTGGATCACCCGGGCCAGATCATGTCTTTCATGGTAGCCATATGTGATACTGCTGCCGTCGGAAAGTCCGTGTCTCCGCTGATCGTATAAGACGACGTTAAAGCCGAGATCGAGGAATACGTTCATATATTTGATGGAATTATATTTATTGACAGCGACTCCATGCGAGATGACCATTACATGTCTGGAATCTGGATTTCCTACATAATGAGTGCCATATATTTTTCCCTCATCGGAAGGAACATCGAACTCTTCCTTGCGCAGTGCATCATAAGCTGCTTTGTCATAGCGCCCAGCCTCCACTTCGCGTTTGATCGTCTCTTCCTCCGTGAAGGCTTTCATCTGACGCAGCTCTTTATTGACGAGTTGCGTCACTAACAGCGCATACCCCCCGAATAATCCCGCAGCTGCAAGTAAAATACCTTTCTTCCCCATATCACTACCCCCTTATTTGTATTATATTTTACAATAAGTGTATCAATAGTTGCTTTTCAAAATAAAATGAGTTAATTTATCAAGTGATAAGTTATAAAAGAGGGCAGAGATTATGGCAAGGAAAAAAGAAGTTTCCGCTGAACAGACACAACGCAATATTATCGAGACAGCTGAGCGCCTTTTCATGACACACGGCTACCGGGCGATTTCCACCCGGCGCATCGCTGAGGAGTGCAGCATTACACAGCCTGCTTTATATCATCATTTTCCGAACAAGCAGGCCATCTATTTGGAAGTTGTCCGCTCCATCATGATACAGACGGAAGAAGCGATGGCACATGTGCTGCAGGATCACGCTGACAGTAAAGACCGTATCCGGCAAATCGCCTATTTTATGATCATGAATCATCAAGGAGATATGACGCAGATGTTTCATGATCTGCAATATGAAATTGATGAAGAACACCGGAATACAATTCAAGAATGGTGGATGCGCAGTTATTTTAATCCTGTAATGCAGACGCTGACCGAAGGCATAGCGAAAGGCGACATTATGTCAATCCCCTCCGCACCGCCGATGGAACTGACTCTTTTTGTCCTTGAAATGATGAAATCGTTCCTGCCTCCTTCCAAGCAGGAATATGAAGCACGCCGCAGTTTCGCAGACAAGAAATCAAAGATGCTTGTAGACATCCTTTTTGATGGAATCCGGAAAAAATAAAAGATTATACACATAATCTTTTATTTTTTGGGTATAACTTATCAGTCGATAAATTAACTTAGGAGGAATCATTCATGCACAAATTAGGTACTTTCATAAGCGGCAAAGCCGGGCGGTGGGTCATTTTGGCTGCCTGGATTGTCATTGCACTCGTGTTAAACCTTACCTTGCCGCAGGCAAACTCACAGGAAGATGAACAAGCCGAAACATTCCTGAATGACACAAACAGCGAAGAAGCAGCACGCATCATTGAGGAAGAGTTCTCCGATAACAGTGGTCTTCCAGCTTTGCTGACTTGGTACCAAGAGGATGGACTTTCAGATGAAGATTTGCAATCAATCCAGCAGTTCAGTGCAGATTTGCAGGATGCTGATATAGAAGCTGCCACAGTGACGCCATTCCAGGATATCCCCCTTCCAGTGTTGAAGGAGCAGCTCTCGGATGACGGGACAACGCTGGTCATGCCGATTCTTTTTGATAACGGAACAGCTACGGATACCGTGGAAGCAGGCCTTGAAAAAGTCCAATCTGCAGCAATTGCTTCCTTTGAACAGAACCCATTTGAACAAGGTTTGGACAGTGGTGACTTACTCGTTCGGGCGACGGGCCCTGCCGGTATTTCTGTCGATGCTGTCGGACTCTTTTCGCAGGGAGATACCACACTTCTGTTCGCAACGGTATTGATCGTGCTTATCTTCCTGTTGGTCATCTATCGGTCTCCGATATTGGCATTGGTGCCTCTTATCGGTGTTGGCTTTGCTTATTTGGTCATCAGTCCGATTCTGGGTGCATTAGGAAAAGCCGAATTGATTTCATTTGATTCACAAGGACTCGCGATCATGACTGTATTGCTTTTTGGAGCAGGTACCGATTATTGCTTGTTCCTGATTACCCGCTTCCGGGAAAATCTTTGGGAGATGAAGAGCAAGAAGACAGCTCTTGTCCGATCCCTCACGTCTGCAAGCGGCGCAATCGCGATGAGCGGTCTGACAGTCATCGTTGCCATGCTTGTCCTGCTCGTTGCAGACTATGGATCTATCAACCGTTTCGCGATACCATTCGCAATTGCCATTTTCATCATGCTGCTTGCAAGCCTGACACTCGTACCAGCCTTGCTTGCGATCATCGGGCGTGTTTCCTTCTTTCCTTTCATTCCAAGAACAGAGGATATGCAGAAGCAGCGTGCGAAAGAAAAAGGAAAACCTTTGCGCACGAAAAAGCCCCATAACAAAATTGGTAATGCTGTTGGCAGTCTTGTCACAAAACACCCGTGGAAGATCGCGATCATCACAATTATCGTACTCGGTGTGCTGGCAGGAATTTCTTCCCGCATTACGTATACGTATGATACGCTGTCGTCTTTCCCGGATGACATGCCTTCCAAAGAAGGCTTTGACATCCTCGCAGATCATGTGAATGCCGGCGAACTTGCCCCGGTATCCATCATTACAGAAACCGATGATGCGGAAGCAGTCCATTCTGCGCTGGACGATTTACCTTATACAGCTGCTGTAATGGAACCCGAGCAGGCTGAATCAAATGATCAGTTGATCCGTATTCAGCTTGAATTGAATGAAAATCCATATTCAAATGAAGCAATGGCTCACATTCCTGACATCAAGGAAACTGTGGCAGATACAACTGGTGATGCTGATGTTTGGATCGGCGGTCAGACTGCCGAACAATATGATACGCAGCAAGTGACAAAGCATGATGAAAAATGGATCATCCCAATCGTTGTCGGCTTCATCACTTTGCTGCTGCTGACATATTTACGTTCTGTCACAGCAACGATTTACTTGGTTGCTACCGTGCTGCTCTCCTTCTTCAGCGCCCTGGGACTCGGATGGCTGATTCTGCACTACGGATTCGGTGTCGACGCAATTCAAGGATTCATCCCGCTGTACGCATTCGTGTTCATCGTTGCGCTCGGGGAAGATTATAATATCTTCATGATTTCAAGCATTTGGAAACGCAGCAAAACGATGCCCCTTAAACAAGCAATTGCAGACGGTGTTGCCCATACTGGCGGTGTCATCACTTCTGCCGGTCTGATACTAGCAGCTACATTTGCTGTATTGACGACCTTGCCGATTCAAATACTCGTTCATTTCGGAACCATCACTGCTATAGGTGTACTGCTCGATACTTTCTTAGTCCGGCCATTCCTGGTACCAGCCATAACCGCGATTCTTGGCAAATGGGCATTCTGGCCTTGGAAGAAACGCATTCAGCAAACAGAACAGAATGAACAGAAAGCACAAGCATGATTAGAGATAGGACCTTTCTAGTTTAAACTAAATAAGCCATGAGAGATTAACATCCAAACTCTCATGGCTTATTACATTCCTATTCTTTCTTTATGAATCTATTTTTTGTATTTGCATACACTATTGCAAACAGAATAAGAGAAAAAAATATAATATAGCCAATTATCAATAAAACTTGGCTTTCAAATGTAGCACTCAATGCCCATAACAGTAAGCTGAAGCAGATTCCAAACATGATTTTCGCCATGAATTTGCATAAAGCCAGTTCATCGTATTGGCTCTTCTCGCTGTCAGACATCAGATTATACCCTGCGAGCAAAAATGCGCCTTTACCTTTTGACAGGAAAATAGCTAAAACCAAGAAAGGTATAATAATCAGGAATGAAAAAATAACACCAATCATACTAATATTCCCCCTTCTAATATTAGTTGTTTTCATTCCCGGAACAGTATACTGCTATACATACGCTTTCATAGATGATAAGTTTCAATACAGTCCCTTTTTCTGCAAACATGTGAAACCAAATTATTCTATCCCTGCAAGCAAATCTTTTCCATATATGCACATGCATTTGCTAAAGTGAAGACAGACTAATAAAAAGGAGCTGAGCAAGAAATGACAGAACGCGTGCAATTAGGCAAGTCAGGATTATTTGTTAATCCAATCGGAGTCGGTACGAATGCGGTCGGAGGCCATAACCTCTATCCGAACCTAGATGAGGAACAAGGCAAAGAGGTTGTCCGCCAAGCGATCGAAAATGGGATGAATTTCTTTGATACAGCTTTTATTTACGGACCTGAACGATCTGAGGAGCTTGTCGGTCAAGTAATCAAGGAAAGCGGAAAACGAGACGACATCGTGATAGCAACGAAAGCTGCACATAAGATCATCGATGGCGAAACGAAAATGGATAATTCACCGAAGTTCCTGAAAGATTCCGTTGAAAGTGCTTTGAAGCGCCTGCAAACGGATTATATCGACTTGTTCTACATTCATTTCCCTGATGAAGACACACCAAAAGCGGAGGCTGTAGGTGCCCTCAAGGAACTGAAAGACCAAGGTAAAATCAAAAGCATCGGTGTTTCCAATTTTTCTATTGAACAGCTAAAAGAGGCGAATGTCGATGGCTACGTAGATGTGCTGCAATCGGAATATAATCTATTCAAACGCGGTGCGGAGAACGATTTGCTTCCTTATACAGCCGAAAACAATATCTCCTTCGTACCTTACTTCCCACTTGCCTCCGGCTTACTTGGCGGTAAATACGATGAGAATACGAAGTTCGATGATCTGCGGGCGAATGATCCACTGTTCCAGGGGGAAGCTTTCAAACAGAATCTGCAAAAAGTAGATCAGCTGCGGGATATCGCTGCCAAAAAAGAAGCGGAGGTTGCTCACGTCGTGCTCGCTTGGTACCTGACTCGCGACAGCATCGATGCCATCATCCCAGGAGCGAAACGTCCGGAACAAGTACTGAACAACTTGAAAACACTGGATGTCAAATTGACAACTGAGGATATCGAAGCTATCGATAAGATTTTCCGATAGAAAAAGCGGATGCGATGGCATCCGCTTTTTCTTTATTTTTGCTCAGATTGAACAAGGATTTTCACTTGGCTCTTTTCTTTGATCAGGCTTTCAAAGCCTTCTTCCACCACTTCATCAAGCTTGATTTTCTTTGTGACTAATTTATCAGCAGAGAAATAGCCTTTTTCCATCAAGGAAAGCACCTGAGGGAAAACATCACGATAGCCGATGATACCTTTTACAGAACGTTCTTGGATAACGATATCGTTCGGCATTATTTCAGCTGGTTTCTCCCAGATGCTGACGATCATCGTTTCACCGCCGATATCAGTAGACTGGATTGCCTGACGCAAGACAACTGGTACGCCTGTCACCTCAAAGGCAACTTCCACACCGCCATCAGTCAACTTTCTGATTTCATCCACTGTATCATCCACTTTGCTTGGATCCACTACTATGGCACCCAGCTCTTCCGCTTTTGCCTGACGTTCCGGTGACAGCTCAACTGCGTAAATTTCGGTAGCTCCTGCAGCTTTCAATGCCTCAATGACTAGCAGGCCGATCGGTCCACAACCGAAGACAGCCACTTTATCCCCGGCTTTCACTTTACTGGAACGTACTGCGTATAATGCAACGGCGGACGGTTCCACCAGCGCGCCTTGCTCATAGCTTAAAGAATCCGGAAGCTTGAACAGCAGTTCTTCATCGACCGCTACATATTCACTCAAGCCGCCGCCACCTCCGGCAAGGCCGAGGAAGCCCATTTGCTTGTCCAAATTATATGCACCTTGGTGTCCATGAGTTGCAAAGATAGGTTCCACAACTACACGGTCGCCAATCTGGTAATCTTTCACCTCTGGTCCTACTTCGACTACTTCACCGGAGAATTCATGCCCCATTGTCACTGGCGCTACTTCTCCAGTCAGCGGATGCGGTTCACCGACGGGTATGAAAATCGGACCCCCAAGATACTCGTGCAAGTCACTTCCGCAAATGCCGCACCATTTCACTTTCATCTTCACCTGATTCGATTTGATGACAGGCTCATCGATCTCTTCCAATCTGACATCCTTCTGGTTATGCCAACGCAATGCTTTCATTTCTAACATCCCCTTTTAACAGCATTTCTTTCTTCATTTCTAGTATAATGCCGGTAAATGATATAATAAATTTCGGATTAATTAACTTAAATAAACGTTTGCTTAACTAAATGAGGGATGGACATGACAATTGAGCAATTGAAATATATCGTCGCCATTGCAAGGTCAGGTTCACTGAAAGCAGCCGCAGCCGAGCAGCATGTAACATTGCCAGCTTTGAGCCAGGCATTGACTAACCTGGAAAGAGAACTGAATATCAGCCTGTTCAACCGTTCCCGTACTGGTACGACGCCAACAGAAGAAGGCAGGAAGCTTATCCGGCACGCGGAGGCTGTGTTGGAGAAACTGCAGGAATTCACCGACGAAGCAGAATCATATACCGAATCCTTGAATGGAGAGCTTAAAATTGCCAGCTTTCCTGGACCGATGCAGATTCTCGTTGAATTATTCTCCAACTTCCGCACGCTTCATCCGAATATCAAAGCTTCACTGTTCGAGCACACCTCCCAGCACATCATGAGGAAAGTGGCAGCGGAAGCAGTCGACATTGGGCTAGTCATCTATACGGAAAAAGAAGTACAAAAATATCGTAACCTCGTCTTCAAGAAACTGCTGGATGGGCATATGGTTACAGCCGTCAATAAACGGCACCCGCTGGCCAAGGAAAAATTCATCACGGAAGATATGCTCATCAAACAGCCAATCGTCCTTTACAATGACGCATATATCCAAGCATTCATGCGCCAGTTCAAGTCGCTTCGATATGATATCTTGTTCACTACCAATAATGTACAAACGATCCGGAACATGGTGGAAAATGAGACAGCTATCAATATTGGATTTGATTACGCCTTCCGCACAGATGCGGAACTATCGAGGAGCAAAGACATCACGCTGCTCCATTTTGCACCGCCCTTTTATCAAACTTACGCCTTCGGCTATGTTTATCACGGAAACAATACACTCTCCCGCGTTGCCAAAACCTTTTTACGTGCGTTGGAAGAGACGATTCTCGCCAAAGAAGAATCACACGCCCAATCGGATTCCTCTTTATACACGCATATTAAAAACACGCCTGTCATGTGACAGGCGTGTTTTAATTAAGCGGAAGTCGTACCTTGTCCGCCATCGATCCGGTAATAAGAACCAGTAATGAATGAAGCTTTTTCCGAAGAAAGGAACAGCACCAAATCTGCAATCTCTTCTGCTGTCGCGTAGCGGTTCATCGGCACGCTCGCTTCAAAGCCTTTTCTAGCTTCTTCTTCATGTCCTTTTGCTGCATTCGTTTCGATTGAACGCATCATTGCCGTATCTACACCAGATGGTGCAACAGCATTCACACGGACACCATAGTCAGCCACTTCCAATGCAGCTGTCTTGTTGATTCCGATAAGCGCATGCTTCGAGGCGATATAAGCGCTCATACCCGGTGCACCAAGCAATCCGCCGTTGGAAGCTGTGTTTACTACAGCACCGCTTTTCTGTTCTGTCATCACTTTTAATACATGTTTCAAACCGAGGAAAGCACCTACTACATTGACAGCGAGTACCTTCTCCAGGTTTTCCACAGAAGAATCCACAATATTCGCAAATTCTCCATTGATACCAGCGTTATTGACGAACACATCGATACGGCCGAAATGTTCTGTTGTCTTTTGTACATAATTTACTACATCTTCTTCTTTCGCAACGTTGGCCGATAGCAGTATTTTCTCTGCATCGATGGATGCTGCAGCAGTTTCCAATGCTTCTTGAGAAAGATCTACCAAAGCAAGCTTTGCTCCTTCAGCTGCGAATTTCTTAGCAGCCGCAATCCCGATTCCGCCCGCCGCTCCAGTAATAAGTACCACTTTATCTTTGAATTCCATCTCTTAAGTCCCCTCTCAGAATATGTACTATCATACTTATTATCGGTAACCATCTTACTATTTTCAATTAGAAAGCTTAAAAAACAGACAAAAAGAAAACTGGGACATCTGATTTTCTAAATACGAACCATACTAGAAGTCCGAGAGGTGCAGGGGACGCTCCGGCAATAAATAAACCGAACTCCAGGGCAAAATCTAATTTGATTTGCCGTGAAGTTCGGTTTTCAATCAATTAATTCACTTTTGTCCCATGCTCTTCACTCTGTTGGATTCAATATTCGATGCAAGAAGCGCTGTGTACGCTCTTCTTTTGGATTCGAAAGCACTTCTGCCGGCGATCCTTGCTCGACAATGACACCGCCATCGATGAAGATGATTTTATCCGCGATTTCCTGAGCGAATTTGATCTCATGCGTGACGACAACCATTGTCCAACCCTCATTTGCCAAATCACGCATGACACGGAGCACTTCCCCGATCAGTTCCGGATCGAGTGCGGAAGTAGGTTCATCAAACAGCATTAGTTCCGGCTTGATTGCAAGTGCCCGGGCAATGCCTACCCGCTGCTGCTGTCCACCCGACAGCTGGTACGGATAGAGGTCTTTTTTGTCCTTCAACCCTACTTTATCAAGCAATTCGATTGCTTCACCTCGTACAGTCTGTTTGTCTCGTTTCTGAACCTGTACCGGTCCTTCCATGACATTTTCCAGCACAGTACGATGCGGGAATAGATTATAAGATTGAAACACCATGCCTGATTTGCGACGCAGTTTAATCAATTCCTGCTGTTTGACCTTTTGGCTGAAATCCACTTGATGATCTTCAAAACCAACAATACCCTCATCCGGAATCTCCAATGCATTCAAACAGCGCAGCAAGGTGGTCTTCCCGGAACCTGATGGTCCAAGGATCGCAATCACCTTACCTTTGTCCACCTGCATATCGATGGATTTCAATACTGTATTGGTACCGAATGTTTTCTTTAAACCTTTCACTGCTAGCATAGCTACCCCTCCTCATCTTGCTGTGTAGCGGTCCAATCTGCGTTCGAGCTGGTGCTGAGCCAGCGACAGGACGAAACAGATAATCCAATAAATGAAGGCAGCCAAAATGTAAATGTAGACGATTTGATCTAAGTTCGTCGCACCGATTTGCTGTGATTTTCGGAAGAGCTCGGTTACGAGAATCTGCGATGCCAATGATGTTTCTTTCACTAAGCTGATAAAGCTGTTGGACAAAGGCGGAACGGAGACTCGCAACGCCTGCGGCAAAATGACGCGGAATAACGTTTTCCGATATGTCATCCCGATGGTAAAACCTGCTTCCCATTGCCCTTTTGGAACAGATAGGATGGATGCTCGGATGATTTCCGACGCATAGGCTCCAACATTCAAGGAAAAGGCAATGATGGCCGTCGGATACGGATCGATCATGATATTTAATTCCGGCAGCAAGTAGAAAATGATGAACAGCTGAACAAGCAGCGGTGTTCCACGGATGGCAGAAACATAAATAGAAAAAATCCATCGCAAAGGCTTGATATTGGAAATCCTGACCAATGCCGTGATGAGTGCGATGATGATACCAAAAAAGAATGAAATAAGAGTCAAGGGGATCGTGACTTTGATCCCCTCGATCAGTATCGGCCAGAATGACTGCTGCAACAGCTCCCAAGGGATGACAATCCCGCCGAGTACCATATTACTTGTTAACATCTTCGCCAAACCATTTCGTAGAGATTTCAGCGAGTGTTCCATCTTCGCGCATCTCATCTAGTGCTTTGTTGAACTCATCCACGATTTCACCGCTACCCTTACGGAATGTGAAGTATGTCTCGGATGGTTCACCAGTCTCAAAAGCGATTTTCACCGGAGCATTTTGATCTGTATTGTTCAAGTAGTCAAGGACAGCAAGTTTATCATTGAATGTAAGATCGACACGGCCTTGTTCAATCAGCTGAATGGATTGCGCCAAGCCTTCCACACCTTCGATTTTTGCGCCTGCATCTTCTGCAAGTGCATTGTAATTACTAGTCAAAGACTGTGCCGATGTCTTGCCTTCAACATCATCGATTGATTTGATTTCGTTATTATCTGCAGCTGTTACGACAACAGACTGGGATTTGGTATAAGGGTCGGAGAAGTCATATTGGCCTTCCCGTTCGTCATTCTCCCCTTTACCTACTTGGTTCGCAATGACATCAAAACGCGCACTGTTCAAACCAGAAAACATCGAATCCCATTGTGTTTCTTCAAATTTAACATCTAGTCCCAAATGCTTGCCGACTTCCTTCATCACTTCCACGTCGTAACCTGTAAGTTCCCCGCTATCATCGTGGAAAGTGAATGGAGCATAAGTACCTTCCGTTCCTACTGTAATTTCACCTTTATCTTGAACTTCTTGCCAAAGATCGGAATTACCGCCATTATCGCCGGAATCGGAAGCAGAATCATCTCCGTTGCCGCAGGCAGCGAGAACCGCAAATATTGACATAAATAGTAGACCTAATAGTGCTTTTTTCATGTACCAAACCCACTTTTCTATATTTTTTAACTCCAACAGTTTAAGGCCAACATCAGTAAATGTAAAGAAATAAGTCTGAGTGATCTAATCAGGATTAAATCACTTGGCATCGCTTATTATAAACGAAATTGCATGGAGTCATTCAGCACCTCAGCAACACACCTATTCCTCCAAGTACTATCACCTTACCCACCGTAGGGATCAATGAACCCTTTTCAAGGGGGAAATGGTAATCGCCAAAGTCTTTTTTGTTATATGCAGCTCCGTTACGTGTAAAGACTGCGCGGAGTGGTCACATTAACAGCAGAGAGCATTTGGGAGGTAACAGAGGTGAGCAATAGAGCAATCGATTTTAATAAGACAGCAATGGTGCCAATCGTTGAGCGCCTGGATAACGAGCTATCAGATCATGCAGTGACAACACGGTATCAAGGCGTTTTTTTGAGAACAGGTCACAATCTTAAACGGCGTATACCCGGAGCGCGAGTCGTGCCGAATCAAGGGACTTACACTCGGGTCACCGCCGACGTGACAAGCATTTTGGAAGAAGCCCATGAAGCCACCTACATCTACCCTCGGATCTGCCCGATCCTCGGTGTGGCGAAATGAACAAAAAACAACGTGGTCTTTTCCTGACAGCCATTGCAACAGGGACAATGCTGAATCCACTGAATTCCTCCATGATTTCTTTGGCTCTTCATGCCATCCAGCATGAATTTTCGCTTAGTTTTGCCACGGTTTCCTGGCTTATCTCCACCTACTATTTAGCCAGTGCCATCGTCGTTCCGATTGCTGGTAAAGTCGGGGATTTGATCGGGCGGCGTAAGATGCTGTTAGTCGGTCTGCTGCTTGTAGCAGTATCCGCTATCGGCGCTCCGTTTGCAGGCACATTTCTGGTTCTATTGGGCATGAGACTCTTTCAAGCTGTTGGCAGCAGTTCGATTTATCCTGCCGGTATGGCACTTGTGCGGACACATATCCATGAAAAACAAGCATCAGCACTTGCCATCCTCTCGATTTTCACTTCCTCCATGTCTGCATTCGGCCCGACCGCAGGAGGTTTTTTGATCGACTTTGCAGGATGGCCGGCAATCTTTACAGTGAATGCACCATTCATTCTGCTAAGTTTTTTGCTGACATGGTTCGCAGTCCCTAAAGATCCAAAAATCAACCATTATACTTTCCGGGAGTTCTGGAAGCAGCTCGACAGCATTGGCATCATTTTATTTGCTGTCGGCATGAGTTTTCTATTGTATTTCCTTTTATCATTCGAGCACGGCATCCACTATATCCCGTTAGGAATGGGCATCATTTTTTTGGCGGCTTTCGTCTACCGTGAACTGCATGCAGGTCACCCTTTCATCGATGTACGCCTATTGCAGAGCAACAAAAGACTGACACTTGTCTATATCCAGTTCATCTTATTGAATATTTTTAACTACAGCCTCTTTTTCGGACTGCCGAGCTTCTTTCAGGACGCTTTGCATTACAGTTTAAAAACAAGCGGTCTGATGATGATTTTCCTTTCCGGAGCAAGTACACTGATATCGTTTTTAATGGGACGCTGGATCGACCGTTCCGGTACAAGTATCCCTACGATAGTCGGAGCTGTGCTTATGATAGGCGGTACTTGGGCTCTGGCAGTCTTATCGGATCATCTGACGCTCACTAATATCGGTGTCATCCTCATTTTTCTGGGAATCAGTTATGGCATCGGCAATGTTACCTTGCAAGCATCGATGCTGAATGTATCGCCTGAAAATATAGTCGGAACAAGTTCGGGTCTTTTTCAGACTTGCAGATATCTTGGGTCCATCTTATCGTCTGTTGTCCTGGCGATTGTTTTCGGGTCTGACCTTTCACTTCATGGTTTCCGGACATTGATGATTGTGCTTTCCATCACGGGCTTGGCTTTCTTGCTGACAGCGATTTATTCAAAACGTTTGGAAAAAGCAGCGGTATGACTTTCCGCTGCTTTTTATTGACAACACCCCCTATTGGTCATACAATTAAACAAAATAACAATTGGCTCATTCTTTTTTATTGCTTCTGATTGAAATCGCTTACAAAAGGAGGAATATAAATGGAATCTACGACGAACCCTAATTTTGTCAAGGTACATGAGCAGGACAACGTAGCAATCGCTGTGGCTGATGGTGGTCTGGCTGCCGGGACTGTCCTAACTGATGGCATTGTTGTCCAAGAACCTATCCCTCAAGGTCATAAACTTTCCCTTCATCCTATTCTGACAGGTGAACCAATTATCCGTTACGGGGAGGTGATCGGTCATGCTACAACCGACATCCCTGCCGGAAGCTGGGTCCAGGAACGTTATTTGCTCATGCCGACACCGCCGCCGCTTGATGAGCTCTCCCTTTCACCAGATCCTCCAGTTTCGATGACGCCGCTGGAAGGTTATACATTCGAAGGCTTCCGCAATCCAGATGGTTCAGTCGGTACTAAAAACATACTCGGGATCATCACCAGTGTTCAATGTGTTGTCGGCGTAATGGACCATGCAGTCAACCGTTTAAAGCAAGAAATCCTGCCAAACTATCCAAATGTAGATGACATCATCGGACTTCACCATACTTACGGCTGCGGTGTAGCCATCCAAGCACCGGAAGCTGTCATACCCATTCGCACTGTTCAAAATTTGGCTCGCCATCCCAACTTCGGCGGAGAGACGCTAATCATCGGTCTTGGCTGTGAAAAACTCGTTCCTTCACGGGTAAATCCCAGCGGGGACGACAGCGATATCATCATGCTGCAGGATCAGCAAGGCTTTCATGCAATGGTAAACAAAATCATTGAAAAAGCCGAAGCAAAGCTTGCCAAACTGAATAAACGGAAACGAGAACCCTGCCCCGTCTCGGAACTTGTCATTGGCACGCAATGTGGCGGAAGTGATGCGTTTTCAGGTGTCACCGCGAATCCTGCCGTCGGTTACGCATCGGATTTGCTTGTCCGTGCTGGTGCTACTGTTATGTTTTCCGAAGTGACCGAAGTCCGGGATAGCATCCATCTGCTTACGCCACGCGCAGCCAGCAAGGAAGTCGCTGAAAAGTTAGTACGGGAAATGGATTGGTATGATCGTTACTTAGCTTCCGGTCAAGCAGATCGGAGTGCCAATCCATCGCCGGGGAATAAGAAGGGCGGCTTATCCAATGTAGTAGAAAAGGCATTGGGCTCTGTCGCCAAGTCGGGACAAAGCACAATCATGGATGTGCTTTCTCCGGGAGAACGCGCCGAAACAAAAGGACTTCTATTTGCCGCAACTCCTGCCAGTGACTTTGTCTGCGGTACACTGCAGCTTGCTTCCGGTATTCATCTGCAGTTGTTCACAACCGGACGCGGCACCCCATACAGTCTGGCAATGGCACCGGTTATCAAAGTATCAACCCGCACCGCCCTGCAGCAGCAATGGAAAGATTTGATCGATATCAATGCTGGAACAATCGCTACTGGAGAAGCGACATTGGAAGAGGTCGGCTGGGAAATATTCCATTTCATATTGGATGTAGCAAGCGGCAGGAAGAAGACCTGGGCCGACCACTGGGGTACCCATAACGATATTGCCCTCTTTAACCCGGCTCCTGTTACCTAAAAGCACGACATCCCGATGCATACAGCATCGGGATTTTTTAGTCAGCCCGTAAAAAATCGCAATGCAGCCATCAGCACAACACCAACCATGACTGTAAACAGCAGACTCTTTGACCAAAACGCAAATAAGATAGTAGGAATAAGAATCACGATGGCTTGCCAATCAAAAGATAATGGCCCATTCTCTCCCAGCACGCTGGAGACGACCAGCGCAGTCAGGATACATATGGGTATATAAGATAGCCATTTCATAACGACTACCGGTAATTTTAAATTCCTTATTATTAAAAATGGCAAGACCCGCGGCAGGATTGTCACTGCTGAACAAGCAGCAATAAGCAGCAGCATGGATAAAGAAACGCTCATTTCTCTGTCACCACCCCGATTGTCGCTCCTATGACTGTCGCCAGCAGCACTGCCATATGAGAACTGACAATGAAAGAAAAGCCGATCATCAATAAGACAACCGATGCAATCACTCTCATATAATGTTTTAGTTTCGTCGATTCAATCGCATCGAGCTGCAACACGAGCAAAGCGATGAACATGGCAGTCAGTGCAAAATCCAGCCCGAAAACCTCTGGATCTGACAACCAGTTCCCAAATATTGCACCTGCAGCACAGGAGGCAATCCAGCATAAGTAAGCAGTGATGTTCAGTCCATTCACCCAGTTTGCACTCATCTGCTGCTTTTGCTGAAGCTTGCCAGAGGCAACACCAAAAGTTTCATCTGTCAGCAGAATGCCAATCCCGATGTTCCGCCAGACGGAATATTGTGTAAAATGCGGTGCCAGGGTCGCACTCATCAAAAAATGACGTAGATTCACAATGAAGGTCGTCAAAATGATTGCCGCAGCTGGACTCCCATCCAAGACCAACGCAGCAAAAATAAACTGGGCTGATCCAGCATATACCAGTACCGCCAGCAGTACTACCTCCAATGCGCTGATTCCCGCTGCAACTCCGACCACTCCGGCAGCAATCCCGATGCTGATATAACCAAGCAATGTAGGAATACAATCTTTTATCCCCTGCCTAAAAGTCATATCGCTTTTATCTTCTGCTTCTATTGATACGTGTACGTCCGCCATGCTGCTCCCACCTTCAAACATCACTTTCTATTGATAGCTAGTATAGCAGAGACCAGGGCATATCGGAGCAGTTCAAGGTGAGGGAATCAATTTATATCGATAAGTCCCTTTCTGTTGGATAAAGGATGACTATCTCCAATTAGATAAAAGTCCTTTCTTGCAAAATCAACGTTTTATATGCTGATTAGAATTTCACCAGCAAAATCAGCCCTTAAAGGAAGTGTTGGCGGGAGTGCTTCATCGCCAATACGATAGTTTGGTTCAGGAGTCAGGCTGCGAAGGTCACCTCTTCAAAGTTAACTCGGCAAACATCGAGAATATGAATGAACAATTCAAGCTGGTACATAGGAGACTCAGCATCTGAGTATAAATGGAAAAGCCCGCCACAGCAGGTTATAGAAGAACTTTATACCCTTGTATGAACGATCCATAATTTGGGTAAATAAGCAAATGAACTTCATTTTGTGATTTGAAGAATAGCATGACAGCAGGCTTTATTTTATAAGAAAAAAAGGTCTAGTATAATACTCACACATTACTATCAATTGAATAGAACTGACCAAGCGCAAAGAGGCAAAATGGTTAATTGACATAAATCGGCAAAGCTAGTACGCTTAAGTCCCGATAAGGAATGAAGTTTGGGGAGTAATTCAGTATGTACAAATTTGAAGTTGATGACAAAGAGAAAGTGCTTCGCATCACGGCGCAAGGGTTCTTCAAAAATAAGGAATCCACAGCATTCATGGAGGCACTTTATGAAACATTCGGCTCTATCCAGGCCACGGAATATGATCTCATTGTTGATCTCATCCACTTGAGTGTGATAAAGCAAGATTTGGTTTATCGAATCGCTGATGCTTTAAAGTTATATGACGAGCTCAAATTCCGTAACATCGTCATCGTCAATCCAATATCCATTTTAGCGAAAATACAGCTATTCAATATCGCAAGAAGTGTGCATTTCTCCGGCACCTTCGTAGATTCACTGGAAGAATGGCAGGCGCGTTAACGCACTGCCATCCTGTCCGGCGTCTTCTTTTTAGCCACATGTACGAGCAGACCAATGATTGTGAGTACAATCAGCGAGGTCAAGGCGACTCTGCTCGCTAAATCCCCAAAATCTTTCAACATTAGCGTTATACTTCCATAAATCATCGGACCAATGATAGATGACACCTTTCCAGAGAACGCAAACAGACCGAAGAACTGCCCGCGCTTGTCAGCTGGAGATAAATCCACGATCAAAATCCTCGATGTGACCCATATTGACCCCAGCGCTATTCCAAAAAGACTGCCAGCTATCCAGAACATCCATTGGGCAGCAGCGAGCGCCCCAATCGTCAAAGCAATCACCATGATTATGGCCACATAAGAGAATGATCGATGTGCCCCTATTTTGTTGGCCAACTGTCCGAAGCAGAATGAGCCTATGATTGCCGTGACCGTGGAAACAAGGTAGAGAATGATGAACTGCCCGGAACTGAATCCCACTACTGTAACCGCATAGACACTCATGACGGCAATCGTTGTTGCGATTGCATCATTGACAAAGAAATAAGCGACCATAAACCGGAAAATGGATTGATGTTTCCGAATTTCCTTGAAGGTGACGATGATTTCTTTGTATCCTGATAAGAGACCAATGCCCGAGCGCTTCTGCACTGTTTTCTTTTCTCTCAAGAAAAACAGCAGCGGAAGTGTAAACACAAGATAGAGAGCCGCTGTTGCGAGGAAGACATATTCATAGCCGTCATCCAGCAAGAAGTAGACTACCAATCCTATCAGCGTCCCCATATAGCCTACAGCCACTCCGAAACCCGATAATGTCGACAGACGATCCCGCGGCACCAAGTCGCTGATTTTCGCGTCATAGAATATGAGACTGCTATTATAGAAAAATTTCGCCAGTACAAACATCAGAACAGTCGCTACAAAAGGCACTGGAAGTCCCCAGAGTATTCCATTTGTATCCCACCCAGCAAACAGCCCCATCAAAACTGTACACAAAATAGAAATAGCAGCGAAACGGATGACGTAGCGCTGTTTATAACCCGTTTGATCGATCCAGACCCCGAATAGCGGCGAGAAGATAACAAGAAAGAAACTAGCCAGTGCATTTGCATAAGAAATCAGTGCATTCCCAAGCTGTTCCAACTCCGCGGTGGTACCGATGGTATCGGTCACATAAAATGGGAAAAAGACAGTTGTAATATTGGAAGAAAAGATTGTATTGGCAAAGTCATATAAAGCCCATGACAAAATCGGCAGGGAAAAAAGAAAGCCCAATCCTCTGCTTTGATCAGATGCCTGCTTCAAACGTTTGCTTTCCATGGGAAACCTCCTTTTTCTTCCACTATACCTTATGCTCATGTTCATGGACGTGCGTTTACAAAAAAATTACAGTTATACATTTTTTGTCGGGAATTATTTTACACACGAACCAAGCGCTTTACATTATATTCTAAAAAGGAGGGGATGAGATGGACAATTGGGCTAACTCCCCAATCATATTCTTTAGAGTAATAATGAGGAAGTGATAAGGCAATCGCATCAATTCCACCTAATCGTTTTGATGGTATTTTGATCAAAATATGCATTACAATCCCACAGCAAATTAAATTCATTATTTTGTATTAAATAGGATGTTTGTCCAATCCCGAAACTTGGATTCGTATTAGTGCTATAAAGGCTTTCTTCTTCAAAATTCACCAAAGTTTTTTATATACCACCTTCAATCATTGTTTCTAATGTGGTCCAAGATTGCCCTTTAGAACTAACATATTGTCTTTCTTCCTCACAGATTATGCATTTACTTGGTTCTGATCTTGCATATTGAACCCCGCAAGTCTCTCAGATATAGTTATTCAAAACGTCCTCCCTTATCATAAATAAAAACTTTACTAAACTATCATATTGGAAAGAGGTAATTTCTTTAAAATGTTCATCTTCAACAATCTTGCCTTTTAGATGAATAAGCTTTGCAAATATAATACCATAAAAAGTAAATTACCCTTACCTCAGTTTAAAAGCAACAAGCCTTACGAAAGATCAATGTGATAAAAAAAGACACGGTAACAACAGTTTCGTTGTTTCCGTGTCTTGTATCAGGAAGCTTTCTCTTTCAGCTTCTTCATTTCTTCCACCCACGACTTTACTTCGGCTCTGATTTCTTCATCACGTTCATTTACTTCATCTATTTTTTCTTTTTCCAAGTTACTTAGCTCTTCTTTAGCTGTAGCAAAACGTTCCTGGATAAGCTGTGATACAGTCTCGTTCTTTTCTTCTGTGATGATTTGCTCCTCTGCCAGCCTGGAAAGCGCGGCTTCATACCGTTCTTCTTCACTGTTCATGATATTCTCTACCTTATCGAGCACTTCCCGCTGCCGTTCATATTCATCGACTACTTCCCATGGATTCGGAGGTATATTTACCGGCGCCCATGCCAGGTCCAGGTCTGATGGCAGCCATTCATATTCGATTGTGGTTTGCAGATCTTCAGCGCTATCAGCTGCGAAATATTCTCCTCTGCCTGCATCAGCTACATCAGCAAGTTGACTTTCTGATTCCTCATCAACATCAAATCCAATAACGTTAACAATACCAGATTCATCCGATGCCGCTTGCTCGGCTGCTTTAACTGGATCACCGCCGCATGTCTCTTTGCCATCGCTGACAATATAAATTGCGGTTCCGCCTTCCATCGAACTGCTTTTCTCAGCTGCAGCTTCAATTGCCCCTGCCAGCGGCGTCCAGCCTTTCGCTTCGACAAGGTCTGTTGCTTCGCTGAATTTCTGATTGTCATAAGCACCCGAGGCATATACCTCTTCAATACCTGAACAAGATTCATTCATATCCGCATCTGCTTCTGATCCTTCATGACCATAGACAATCAGAGAAATATCACTTGAACTGCCTAGCGTTTTTGCAAAACTCTTTACTGCATCTTTGGCCACTTTCATCTTCTGCCGGCCATCTATATCAAGAAGCATACTGGAGCTGGCATCCAGCAAAATAATGGCGTTTTCAGCTTCAGATGCAGCATCAGCATCTTGATCAGCTTTCGGCTGCGGCAGATACGGATCCTCGAAAGAAGGTTCCAAGTCTTCCGCTTCCTGAATTGTTTCTCCATAATGCGGACTCCCCAAAATAGCTATCAAAGCCTTATGGAGCGTTTCGGGATTATCGTCGGCCTCGACTGCTTCTCTCAAGGATGGAAGTGCCTTATCTACAATTTCGTCCGATACATTACCCACTGTTCCTTCTGTTTCAGCTTCTTTCGGAATATCAGCAGCCTCTTTTCCACCCTGCTGTTCTTTAAGCGTTGACAGCGAGCCTTCCGTACTGACATTCTGTATCGCACTTCTATCCGCTGTTCCATCTGCTTCTTCAGTCGCCTCTTTCGCATCAGACTCTTTATCTACAACACTATTCGAACCGCATGCTGCCAATAGGATAAGCGAAAACAGAAGCAGGAAAATTGAAGTGTTTTTCAACCGAACCTCAACTCCCTCCCTTTATTGCTATTCGTTTGAATCATCATCAGCTAATTTTCCGCTTTCAAGGAGATTCTATCACTTGTTCCACAATGGACTGTCCAGCGGAATCATCATCGAACATCCATTGCCACTGCTCATGCAGCCGTATTCGCCCGTCAGCCAATATTTCCGGCATAGAAATACACTGCCCGCTCCGCAGCTCATACTGGTCATTGATATGATGATAGCGGAAACGGAGCTTGCCGTCTGCTTCCACCAAACCGATCAGCCTTCCTTCCAGAATGGTACCGCCAGCATATTCTGCAGTGAGAATGTGTCCATCCTGCCGGTAATGGAAGATGGTTTCACTAGAGGTTTCTCCATTGTCTGTATTCGTGACAGCGCGAAAAGTCAGGTTATCGTAATTCATTCCTGTCCCTCCACTGTGAGCTTATTCCTTGCCTGTTCCGCACGTTCCCTCGCTTCATTTACCGTATCAGCATTAGATAAGGCTACAGCCACTCTGCGTCCTGCTGTTGTCACAGGTTTACGGAAGACACGGATTTGCGTTTGGGGCACCTGTAACGCTTCCCGGATACCGGAAATACGGTAGGAATCGTAAGCTACGTCAGCCTTTAGTGGACTCGTTGCACCAGGCTGGACAAGCTTTATTTCCGTAATCGGCAATCCCAGGATCGCTCGTACGTGCAAGGCGAATTGTGACAACTGCTGCGTTACCATCGTCACCATGCCGGTGTCATGCGGACGTGGTGATACTTCACTGAAATATACTTGATCCCCAGCAAGGAAGAGTTCCACTCCGAACAAACCGTAGCCTCCCAACCCTGTTGTAATACGTTCTGCTATTTCCTGCGCTTTCTCCAGCTGCGCCGCTGTCAGCTGGTGCGGCTGCCATGAAGCGATATAATCGCCATTTTCCTGTTCATGCCCAATCGGTTCGCAGAAGAAAGTACCGTTTACCGCTCGGACTGTCAGCAATGTAATTTCCGCATCGAAGCGAATGAATTCCTCGACGATCACACGCGGTTTTTGAACCCTTCCGCCTTCCATGGCAATTTGCCAGCTCCGTTCCATATCTTCCTGACTCCGGCAGACACTTTGTCCTTTTCCTGATGAACTCATCAATGGTTTGATGACACACGGAAACCCAATTTTCTCCACTGCCTCCTGAAACGCTTCATATGTATCCGCAAAATGATAACCTGCGGTCGGGATATCCAATGTTTCTGCGGCAAATCGGCGGATTCCTTCACGATCCATCGTCAGCTGTGCCGCTTTTGCAGTCGGTACGACAAGAAAGCCTTCCTTCTCCAGTTCAACTAATGCATCTGTAGCTATTGCTTCAATCTCCGGGACAAGAAAATCAGGCTTCTCCCATTCCACAATCTGTCTGAGCTTTTCATGATCAAGCATATCGATAACATAGCTGCGATCGGCAACAGCCATAGCCGGAGCGCCGTCATACCGATCTACTGCGATCGTCTCCACACCGAGCCGCTGGGCTTCGATCACAACCTCTTTACCAAGTTCTCCAGATCCGAGCAGCAGCAGTTTTTTCGTTTGAAACATACAATCGCCTCCTAGGGTGCAGTCAGTAAATGTTTTGCGCCATGATTCGTGTTTATCTGATAAACTTATGTTACCATGCCTGTCCAATTCAGGTAATCCTTACTTTAGTCGCAGGAGGAAAGACGTTGCTGTCGTTTATAGAAGGTATACATCTATCATTTACAATCACCAGCATACTGCTCTTAAGTATACTCACCAGGCTCGTATTATACGCCAGCCAGCATATGATGCGTACTGCGGTCAGCGCCTGGAAAGTGACAGCAGTATCCTTGGGAACCGGATTGAGTGCCGTATCAGCCACATATTCATTCACTTTGTCCATTGATGCCGGTCCTGCCCAGCAAGCAACTTGGCTTTTCTTTGCCATCAACTTCCTCGTAACTTCCATCAGTGGCGGTTTAATCCTGCGGGTAATCCGCAACCCAATCGGAAACACAAAGTATGACTTACTGATCAGCTTCCTGCTGGCCTTTTTGATATATATGATACATATGTTCACACCGTTTTCCCTGTATCCGTCATTACTTGAAATCCATCCTATCGAAGTACTGACTTCGGCTGTTTTGACACAATCGACTGTATTCTCTTTATTCCGTTTTCTCAATCTGTATACCAATGGAGAAGAATGGAAGTGGAACAAATTACTGCTGCTATTTGGGAGTCTAATGTCAGGAATCGCTATTGTCGGATTAGGTTATAGCATCTTTGCAGCTTTCACTTCCTATAATTCAGCAGTATCTCATTATTTGCAATTCCTGTTGCCGACAGCTGTCGTTCTGATTACAAACACAGCCTTGACCGTCATTCCTCTGCTCTATAGAAACAGGGCTCTGCTGACAACAAGCCAGCTTTATGACTCCTTATTCCACGACAACCCTTACGCTGTCCTGGCAGTCGGAGAAAATGGGACAATCCAGCACGCCAACCAGGAAAGCCAGTTATTGATCGGCTGTGACGGAGAGAGGATCAAGCATTTAGAAGCAGCAAGTCTGTTTCCAGATGAGGAGCAATTTCACGACAGCCTGGACATTATCCAGAGCGGAAGTTCCCATCACTGGGACACGAAACTCTTGCGAAAATCCGGTGAACGGGTGGATGTTCATGTCACCGGCATACCAACGGTTTTGAAGCACCACATTGTCGGTTATTTTTTGGTGATAAAGGACATCACCAATACGATCGAAACAGCCAAACAAGTGGAATTCCTTGCTTATCATGACGATCTGACCAAACTGCCAAACCGCCGCTTGATGCAAAAGCAGATGAAGAATTATGCGGACAACGGGATATCGTTCAGCATCCTGCTGATCGATTACGATTTGTTCAAGCGAATCAATGATATCTTCGGGCACTCCTTTGGAGATAAGGTTTTGGTGGAAACAGCTGCCCGACTTGAAGGAATCCTTGACGGAAAAGGAACGGTCAATCGGATCGGGGGAGATGAGTTTCTGCTTATTGTTCCAGAAACGTCTTCCATCCAGCTTGCCGAATCCATTGTTTTACAATCCCGACAGCCAATGCGGCTTCAGGATTACGAACTCGTCTTACAGGCTAGCATCGGTATCGCATCCTATCCAGATCATGCTAATGATATGGATAGTCTCTATAAATATGCGGACATTGCCATGTATCAAACAAAGGAAAATGGCGGAAATGGATATACTGTTTTTCATCCCAATATGGCGGAGAAACAGGTGCTTCGTTTCGAAATCGAACATGAATTGCAAAGGGCCATTGATGTTAGAGCCTTCAGCCTGTATTTCCAGCCAAAATTCGATAGCTTCTCCCGCAAAATCACCGGAGCCGAAGTATTGCTGCGCTGGCTTCATCCCGAACGCGGCTTCATCCCGCCGAATGTATTCATACCTATTGCCGAAGAGAGCGGCTTGATTGTCGCGATTGAACGCAGCGTTATTGAGCGAGTGATGGCATGCCTTTCCAGATGGCGGGAACAAGTCGATAGCTGCCACATCCCTTGCATATCCATCCCGTCATTACGTTCCTGCAAGATGATTTCCCCAGCTTCTTTCGAGAACGACTGGAGCAGTTCAGCTTGAATGGAAGCATGCTGGAGCTGGAGATAACCGAACGCGTTGTGATGCAGAATGAAACAAAGATAAATACAATCCTGCAGAAATTGCGCGAAACAGGTGTCAGAATCAGTATTGATGATTTCGGTACTGGTTATAGTTCCTTAAACTATCTGGATAAGTTGCAAGTCGACATTCTTAAAATTGATCAAACGTTCATTCAAAATATCGAATATAACCAAACCATCGTTGCCACGATTCAGTCGCTCGCTGAAAACCTGCAGCTGCATACAATTGCTGAAGGAGTGGAAACCGAGGCTCAGCTGCAAGAACTTCGTAGACTCGGCTGCAAGGAAGTGCAAGGTTATCTGTTCTCCAAACCCCTGCCCCAAGCCGATTTCGAATCAACCTATATATTACGCATACCTGCGGATGCTTAGCATCCCGGGTATTTTTTTTGCATAGAGCTTTGTCTGATGCTGCATACTAACAGCACTACTTTGGGAGGATGTGGGAATAGTGCGGTCATATGCAAACAAAAAAGCTGTCATACTTTGTGTGGCAGCGATACTTATTTTCGTCTCCCCCCTATTCCTGCTTGGTAACGAGGCTCATATCCGGGTACATGATAATCTTGACTCCAACCTTGCGTGGTATAAAGTACTCGCTGAAAGTGGTCAAATGTTTGGCGGCGTCCATGCAGTCATTCCCCAGATCATCAACGGACTGCCTCGGGATGCACTAGGTACGGAATGGACGCTCATCGTTTGGCTCCATGCTTGGTTTTCGACAATGACGGCTTACGCAATCAGCCAGCTGCTTACCCGACTGATTGCATTTCTTGGTATGTATTTGCTGCTTCGTACACACATCATCCGCAACGTCAAAGCACATTGGATTGTGGCTCTTGTTTCTCTTGCATTCGCACTGACACCTTTTTGGCCATCCGGGATGCTAAGCACAATGGGGCATCCATTGGCACTGTGGGCTTTCTTATCCATTCGGGCAAATAAAGCAAACTGGAAGCATTGGCTTGCCATTTCATTATTACCGCTGTACGCGAGTTTCGTTTTGGGATTCTTCTTCTTTCTCGTGCTCATGGGAGTGGTCTGGCTAGTTGATTTGATTCGCTATCGCAGGCTGAACCTGCGTTTCTTGGGAAGTATCATCTGGATGACGGCTTTGTTCCTAGCAACAGATTATCGGCTTGTCTACACAATGATAGCCGGTTCAGAGACAATGCATCGTGTTGAATTTGTATCTTCCAGACAGGATTTTAGTCAAACACTCCGCTTGTTTTGGAAAAACTTCCTACTGGGACATAATCATGTGATGACTTTACACACTTTCATCATCCTTCCAGTATTGGCAATCACTTTGCTTTTGGTTCTCTTTTGCCGTAGAAAAACGAGGCCAATGAACGTATATCTCGGTCTGACAGCTCTGAATCTGCTGCTATCCTTTTGGTACGCCCTCTGGTTCAATAAGATTTGGAAAATGCCGAAGGAGCATATCGATCTGCTTTCTGCTTTCAATTTTGCCCGCTTCCATTTCCTCCGTCCACTCGTCATCTACGCAAGCTTCGGATTGGCTTGTTATTTGCTCTGGCAGTTAGGTAGGCGGGGCATAAGGGTTTTTGTCTATATTTGTCTATGCTTGCAGCTTGTCGTATTGGCATTATCCAATGAAGAAATCGTGTATGGCCTTTATAAGAACACACCTAGCGTCGAGGCTTTTTATGCGGTGGAACAATTCAAGGAAATACGCGAGTATATTGGTTTTCCTCAAGATACTTATAAAGTGGCCAGCATCGGCTTGCATCCTGCTATCGCTCAATACAACGGTTTTTACACGGTCGATACATATAACAACATCATCCCATTGGACTACAAGCACCATTTTCGTGAGGTCATTGCAGATGAACTGGCAAAGAGCAAAGACTTGAAACGCTACTTCGATGAGTGGGGCAGCCGATTGTACATTTTCTCTGCCGAGCTTGGAAAACATTATGACTTCCGCAAAAATACCGAGCGTACAATCAAGGATCTCGAATTGGATACAGAAGTTTTACGCAAATTAGGCGGAACTTATGTGTTGTCGTCGGTCTTGATCGAAAATGCCGCCGCCAATGATCTGCAATTTGAACGGAGCTTCGAACATCCCGACTCCGCTTGGAAAGTCCATCTATATCGAGTTCGTTCCTGAAGGAGAGGAAAAAATGACTGTTTCATTGCCTGTACTGACATTAGTGATTCCTTGTTATAACGAAGAAGAAATTTTGACAGATACATGTTCCAAACTTACGTCGACACTGGCAGCACTGATTCAGGAGCAGCTTATTTCGCCTGCAAGCACAATTTTGTTTGTGGATGATGGCAGCAAGGATGATACTTGGCAGCTGATCAAGATAGAACACCTGGCCAATCAATTTGTTACTGGCATCAAACTGGCAGCCAATGCAGGTCATCAGCGCGCACTGCTTGCTGGTATGATGCATGCCAAGGATTACTCCGATTGTGTCATTACCTTGGATGCTGATTTACAGGACGATATCTCTGTCATCCGGACTTTTGTGCTCCGGTTTCTTGAAGGCTATGAAATTGTTTATGGTGTACGGAATGATCGTACATCCGATACCGGTTTTAAGCGAAATACCGCAGCACTCTTCTATCGGCTGATGGAGATGCTCGGAATCCGGCTGATTTCCAATCATGCCGATTATCGGCTGCTGAACCGTCGGGCCCTTACAGAATTAAACCGTTACAGCGAATCGAAGCTCTTCCTCAGAGGAATCATTCCGCAAATCGGGTTTCGATCCGACATCGTAACTTATGAGCGGAAACCCCGGCTTGCCGGAAAAACAAAATATCCATTGAAGAAAATGCTCAATTTTGCCTTTGAAGGCATCACTTCCTTCAGCGTAGCTCCTATCCGTCTCATTACTGTTGTCGGCTTTGTTCTGTTTCTTATCAGCATGGTGGCAGCTGGTTATGCAGCCTTACAGAAATTTTTCGGCGACCCGGATGCAGGCTGGACTTCCCTGATCATCTCCATCTGGCTGCTCGGTGGATTGCAGCTCATGGCAATCGGTATCATCGGTGAATATATTGGTACAATTTTTGCTGAAGTAAAAAAGCGTCCTTTATATACAGTTGATAGCATCCTAGGGCAAATACATGCACGAGACGGCAATCACTTTACGAAAACTTAACAAATATTTTGCACTTCAGCATTATTTCTGTTAGAATGTCTTACAAACAGGATACCCCCAAAATATTTCTGTTTTGTTTGCTGCTGTGTGCTCAGTAGCAATGAAAAAGCCACTCTTCCGAGTGGCTTTTTTGCTTTCATCAATCCTCGCTTAGGCGTGTGTTACGAGCGCTCTTTGTTTGTCTTGCAACATACTTGCGATACTTGTTATGCCATACTTTTATGGAGACGAGATAAAGTAAGATGTTTGATACAACAAGTATTGCAATCACCGGCCAGAACCAGGTCGATACTGCTGCGTCTTCGTAAGCTAACCCTATCGGTGAAAAGATGACATAAAAAACGATAATTGAAAAGATCAATGTGATAGATACGGGTATGGCGTGCTTCCACGGGACAAGATGATCCTCCCCATTCTCCGCATAAAAGATAGGTTTGATTGATCTTAACGGTTTTACTTTGGCCATTATAAGCATGAATGCGACCTCGATTGCCAACAAAATCCCGTACACGTGAATATAGTTGATACCAGGATCCCAATCGAATATCTGCCGGAATCCCCACACCATCATATAGTAAGCGATGACGTGGAATATGATCACTACTTTAGCAGCTGAAGCTGGTACACGCTTGAAGATCATCCCCATCAGTACGATGACAAGAATCGGTATATTGAAAAAGCCTGTAAACTGCCTGATGAGATTCCATAACCCATCGGGTGCATACATAAGAAATGGTGCCACAAAGAAGGAAACCAGTGCAATGATGATTCCAAGAATCTTGCTGACTTTGATCAATTTATCGTCCGAAGCATCCGGTTCGAAAACAGGTTGGTAGATATCCAGTACCAGTAAAGTAGCGACGCTATTCAAGATGGAGTTAAAACTGCTCAGCACGGCGCCGAATAATACAGCAAGGAAAAAGCCCAGCATCCATACCGGCAATACATCACTGACAAGTGTCGGATAGCTCAAATCCCCATTCCCGATCGAATCGCCATACAAATGAAATGCGATGACTCCAGGTATCAACATGAATATTGGAACCAATAGCTTCAAGTACCCTGTGTAAAGGACACCTTTTTGTCCTTCCACCAGATTCTTCGCCCCTAAAGCTCGCTGAATGACATATTGGTTCAGCGCCCAATAAAACAAATTGGCAAATAGGATACCCGTAAAAATGGAAAAGAACGGAACATTGTCTGTACTGCTCCCAATGGCATTCAGCTTCTCCGGGCTATTCTGCACAATATGCTTCATCCCCTCCACCATGTTTCCGTTTCCGAGCAGGATAAAGCCAAGTATCGGGACAAGAAAACCAATGATGACCAACCCTATCCCGTTCAGTGTATCAGATACTGCCACTGCTCTCAGTCCGCCAAATATCGCATAAATGGCACCAATTATACCGACGAACCAAACCGTCAGCCACAACGACTGTGTATATGAAATGTTCAGAAGCTCCGGAAGGTCGAATAATTGGAGGACGGATACACCGCCTGAGTAGAGCATGGAAGGAATTGTCACACACATATACCCGAGCAGGAACAACATGACGGTCAATCGCCGCACAGTCTCATCATACCGTTTGCTCAGGAATTCCGGTATGGTGGAAATTCCGATGCCAAGGAACTTTGGCAGCAGGAAGATCGCCATGATGATTGCTGCAAGACCAGCTGTCACTTCCCACGCCATGCCCGACATATTGTTGGTAAAGCTTTGTCCATTCAGGCCGATCAGCTGCTCTGCAGATAAATTCGTCAACAGTAAAGAACCTGCTATGAATACTCCCGTCAATCCGCGACCGGCAAGGAAATACTCATCTGCCGTGCTGACATGTCCTTTCGTCATATAGTAAGATACGACTGCGACCAGTGCCATGAAGAAGGCACAGGACAGCAAGATAAAAATGATTTCACCAATACTGAACATGCGATCACCCTTTATGTAAGATAGCCTGGAATTTATCAGGCATCTATTACGTAACCGTTATCATGCTGAAGGAAACCTGTTTCTATCTTTTTTTACGTTCGTACATACACTAGTTCATATTGATTTTCTTCCCGCAAAGCAACCCAGGCTAATTGCAGCTGCAATAATTCGGCAATCTGCTGTTTCGCTTGCTCGACAGAAACCTGTTTTTCATTTTGGATACTATCCGGCAATCTGTCGACGATGCATTCCCTGATCAATCCGGAATGGATACCGACATGGATGCTCGCTTCGACTCCTTCTACAGGAATACCAGACTTTGTATAAGCGAAAAGGAAAATGCAGGCCGGCTCGAGTTCATCCTCGATCGCAGCATCCGCGGCCAGCTGCGATCCTGCATGCTTCCACTCCTCCAAAGGCTGGTCAACGACTTCGGAAAGAAAGTGAACAGCTTGCTGCTTCAGCTCTTCCTCCATCCATCTCCTGTTTTTGTTCCATGGCGTAGCCCCAGAATAAAACAGCACATCTTGATTCTTCCTGATGGCAATTTGATCTGGTATATCCTCGATCGGATGCTGATCCACAATAACTTTTTCTGCCCAAAGCTGCACATCATTTTCATTATAATAATTGATGAAATCATCGGTCATACCCATCATGCTTGCCCAATCCCCTGGCTCGAGTTCATCCTCGATATCCGATAGTACCGGCGGTAATTCGGTGTATAAAACTGTACCGTCTGTGTGCACGCCAATAACCTGATCCGACAGCTTATAAACCGCCTTGTCGCCTTCAGCTGCAAGAATGATAGGTGCTTCAGCAAGCAATTTCCCTTTTGCTTCTTCCATATCCATCAATGCATCACTGTCGATCAACTTATACGGAATTCGATAAAGCTGTGCTGCCGTTACAAAGCCCGAATCATGGACCTCCACAGTCAATCCTGCTCCAGGTAGCGGCAAATGGTGAACCGGATCCGTTTCGGCTAACAGAATCACCATGCTATGCTCGGCTGGTTCTGCTTGCATTACTTCAACTTCCTCCGGATAGAAAACAGCAGCAAATCGCTCGGCGATCAGCCGTGCATCAGTTCCTGTCTTTGCCGGCATCGTCATTTGTAAGTCAAATCCAATGAGGTCCCCATTGTCATCTATATCCACCAAGCCACATGGCTCCTCTTCAGCTGTCAATAAATGCAGCAAACTGCCTTCTGCCGAAAACTGCACCTCAACAGGAATGAATTGCTTGAGTTTCTGTATCAAATCTTTCATTCATAAACCCCTTTTCACTTGAGTTCTATCATTATGGCATATAAATAAAAAGCGACACAACAGCAGCTGCTATTGTGTCGCTTCATCAATATTCATGCAGGACCAATCTTACATTCGAACCTACCGGATCTTTGAGGATATACACATTATTTTCCTGATTGACTGATAATCCTGTTGCCTTTGCCCTCGCCGCTGCTGCCAGGAGTGTCTTTTCATCCGGAAAGACGATACTGAACCACTCCATACCAGCTTCATCTGGATTTACAGAAGGAGCATTGGCTCCATGCCATGTGTTCAGCCCAATATGATGATGGTAACGTCCTGTGGAGACAAATAACGCACCAGGATATCCGGAGACGACGGTCTCAAAGCCTAGCACATTATTGTAAAAAGCAGCTGCATCACCTAAATGACGCATGTATAAATGGATATGTCCCATGATCGTACCATCCGGAAGACCATGCCACTCTTTCTCGGATGCTTCTTTCAATAAACTATCCCCATCGAGCGGATCCGTAGTCATCTGGATTTCTCCATCGATCCAAACCCAGTCTGCATCCGGCTTGTCTGCATATATCTCAATACCATTCCCATCCGGATCATTCAAATAAATCGCTTCACTGACACCATGATCAGATGCTCCGAATGGAACTCGATTCAACACATAAAATTTCACTACATCCGCCAAATCTGCTCGTGATGGCAGCAGCAAGGCAAAATGATACAGACCAGCATGCCGATCCGGTTTTCTTTGAAGCCCCTGTCCTTCCTCGAGATAAAGCAGGATTTCGCCTCCGGTTCCCAGTGATACCTTACCTTGGCTTTCTTCTATGATTCGCAGCCCGATAACTTTTGTATAATAAGCAACAGATTGTGCCAGATCTGCTACACGTAGCTTCACTTGACCAATATAAGTCTGCGGTGGTTGTTGATAGTGCATTCAGGATCCCCCTCATAACTTACTTTATGTAAGTAAGTATATTTAAGATATCTATTTACGTCAAGTAACAAAAAAAGAACACCACGCTTTGCGTGATGTTCTTCTTGTTTATGGCATCAATAGACCAACAATCGTTGCAGATAGGAAGCTGACAAGTGTAGCACCGTAAAGCAGCTTCAAACCGAATTTCGCTACAACATTTCCTTGTTTTTCGTTCAAACCTTTCACCGCACCGGCAATGATACCGATAGAAGAGAAGTTCGCAAAAGAAACAAGGAATACAGACACGATGGCAACAACGCGATCACTGAAAACAAAGTCTCCGCCAGATAGAGTTTGCATCGCAACGAATTCATTTGATACCATCTTCGTAGCCATGATGCTTCCTGCATCAACTGCTTCTGTCCAAGGCACACCCATAAGGAATGCGAATGGTGAAAATACATAACCAAGCAAGTCTTGGAAGCTGATGCCGAAAATACCCAGGAAGATATTATTGATCATGGCGATCAATGCAACAAAACCGATCAGCATCGCAGCAACAACAATCGCAACTTTGAAACCATCCAGGATATATTCCCCGAGCATTTCGAAGAAGGATTGCTTCTCGCCTTTTTCTTCCTCGATCATATCTTCCTCAGGATCCACATCATATGGATTGATGATGGAGGCGATGATAAAACCGCCAAACAGATTCAACACAAGTGCCGTAACGACATAACGCGGATCAAGCATTGTCATGTACGATCCAACGATAGACATGGAAACAGTCGACATTGCAGATGCACAAAGCGTATACAAACGATGGCGCGGCAGCAAGGCAAGCTGTCTTTTCAAGGAAATGAATACTTCTGACTGACCCAGAATAGCCGATGCAACTGCATTAAAGGATTCCAATTTCCCCAGACCGTTCACTTTGCTTAGAGCCAGACCGATATATTTAATGATGAACGGCAGGATCTTCCAGTATTGAAGGATACCGATCAAAGCAGAAATAAATACGATCGGCAGCAGGACATTCATAAAGAATACGGATCCTTCCACATTCACCAATCCACCGAAGACGAAGGTGATTCCTTCAGCTGCATAGCCAAGCAAGAGGTTAAAACCGTCCGAAATTCCTTTCACCAAGAAGTTTCCTACTTCTGTATTCAATAGTATGAATCCAAGTACAAGCTGCAGGACGATCATGATGATGATCGGGCGAATCTTGATCATTTTTTTATTCGAACTAGCAATCCAAGCTAATCCCAGAAACACGAATAAACCGATGATGCCGATAATATAACTCATGTTGTTCCCCTTTCGCATATATAGCCAAAACTGCGACGATGTTAGTCATCAAAGTAAAACATATTTTTCACAACGAGTCCTATTATGCCATATTAATTCAACAATACGTAGAACCATATCAAAAATAAATATATTGAGAATAGTCAAACTACTAATCTTGAGTTTACAGCCTTGCCCAAGGAAGGACAAGGCTGTGCTCAGTGAGAGGAATCCACACTTAAAACGACCATTTCATCATAAGTTACAGCTTCTCTTAGTTTAGCAGCTGTCGCCACAGATATACGTTCTTCTTGTACATATTCATGAATCGCATCCCGCTCCATCCGGATCGCGCGCATCCGGAACTTATGATGCTGCTCTTGATATGCTTCGTCGCTTTCGAAAGAACGATAGCGCCCAACTAATTTTTTGTTGTATATCTGTGTCACAATCAAGGATTCATGTCGGTTTGAGGAATTGGTCTTCTCCCGTATAGCATCGATAGCTGCTTGTGCCCCGGCAGCTCGCAAATGTTTCAACTCATTCCCGACATCCGGATTTTTGCTGAGAATCTGTTCTGCATGCAGATCCCAATTCTCTTTCCATCGCTTACGGAACTTGCGTCGGATCCTGGCTATTTGGAATGCTCGTCTGACCCTGCTGAAGGTAGTATTGACAATGTATTGCTCCGGCTGGGTGATAAGCACCTGATACAATTGATAAGCTTCTTCAGAAACCGCATTTTTTGCTGCCATGTCTTCAATGCGTCTCTGCTCTGCTTCCCTGCCTACTTTGATCAAGGATTCAATCGTTTGCTTATTCGGATCTTGCAATATCCCTTTCTCCAAATCAACAAGCTGTTCTTCCAAGTCACGCACAACCAAGTTAACCGATAGCTGTGTTTCCCTGACAGCGTCCGCCTGCAGCTGATTGATCGTCTGTTTCAGGATCAGACGGTATGCTTCCTTGAATGATAGCATTCCATCATCTTTCTTCACTGGTTTGGGAATTATGATCGGCAACGCTACTGCTGCGAATATCAGACTGAGCAGGATCACTCCTGTTGCTACGAACAATACTGTATTCCGCATTGGGAATAGCGACCCGTCATCAAGATAAAAAGGGATGGACAATGCCGTCGCCAGCGTAATTGTCCCATGGATTCCGCTCGTAGCCATGATGAGGGCATAAAAGGTGCGTCCCACATTTTCGGTTTCCTCTGCCTTTTCTTTCATTAGATAGTTCCTGGAAATAAAACGCTCCATCCGGCTCTTTGGAAGTGTTGTAAAAGGTTTATACAAACTGTACACCCATAGGAAACGGATGCAGAATAAAGCAAGGAAAACGATGATGATAACCCCGAACAAACGGCTCATGGCAATTTCATTCGTATCCTGAATTCCCTGATACACTTCGGGCAATAAGAATCCTAACAAGACAAAAACAAGACCATTCAATACATATTCAACAATTGTCCACGTATTATTGGACAATATTTGCAGCTTGGTAGTCGTCTGCTGCAGGCGATCACGTTCTATTCCGTGAATGATACTGGCGGCAACGACTGCCAGAATGCCTGAAACATGTACTTCTTCTGCGAGTACATAAAGGAAGAATGGTGTCATTATCTGTAGGACGATAAGCATGGAATCGTCCTGGAAGCCGTATTTCAACAATTGCAGCCTGATGGTGACAATCAAATATCCTGCCACAGCACCAATGATCAATCCGCCTATGGAGACGAACAGGAATTCACCCGAAGCTCCCCCGAATGAAAAGACACCGGTCAGCGCAGCGGCAAGTGCCACCTTGAAAGATACGATACCAGCCGCATCATTCAACAGTGACTCCCCTTCCAATATCGGCATGACATTCGATGGCAGCTTCAATCCACGTGTTATTGATTTCACTGCTACATTATCCGTCGGGGATATCGTTGCAGCCAAGGCAAAAGCAACTGCAAGCGGCATGGATGGAATCAGCCAGTGAATCAAATATCCACCAAGCCCGACCGTAAGGAATACAAGTCCGAAAGCAAGCAATATAATCGGGGTCCTAAGCTGCCATAATTCTTTTCGGGAGGCTTTTTGTCCCTCACTGAACAGAAGCGGAGCGATTACACAGATCATGAATAACTCAGGCTCGAATTCCAGAGACAAGTGAAGCGGAAGTAAAGATGCCCCCAATCCCAAAACAATCTGAATCAACGCAAGCGGCAAAGGCAATATCTTACTTACTGCGGTTGAAAGGATGACCGCTAATAATAAAACGAACAAAGCTGTAAAAAAACTCATGCTGTTTGTCATACCTACCTTCTAATAATATTAGCTAGTTTACCATGATTGGCTCTTTTCAAACCTAAAAAGACCGCTGCCTCAAAAGGAGCGGTCTGCCTTTTTTAGAAAAAAGTCATTTGATAAGAAGTCGTGAATGCAGCTTCAGGCGCCAGCTGCTGGATCCCTGCCTTTTCGGATAGAACACCTGTGGAATCTATCGTATCAGCGATTCCGAACCATGGCTCGATACATACGAAAGGAGCGATCGTACCTGCTTTGGCATCATACTTGGACCAGACTCCAACATACGGAAAACCTTGCAGTGAGACCGCTACCCCATTCCCCTCGCTGGATTCAAGACGCACCTCTTCGATTCCATCGTACACAAGCGCATCATTCTCGAATAGCGCCGACTGAATCGATACAGCAGGCAATACAGCCGGCTGATCTTTCATTCGGATCAATCCATCAACAAGCTCATAAGTTGTGACTTGCTCATCTTTTACAGGCTTCAGGTGCAGCTTATAATCAGCAGCTTCCTCAAAAGTCTTAAGCGGGACACGAAAGGCTGGATGAGCACCAATGGAAAAGTACATCTGTTTATCCTTTTCGAGATTATTCACTTTCCATTCCACATACAGCCGATCTTCTTCCAGACGGTAACCTATTTCCACGCGGAATTCATACGGGTAAACCCCCAGGTATTTTCCGTTGGATTCAAATGTAAATGTAACAGAAGCGGCTTGTGTCTCAGCCACTTCGAAAACAGCATCCCGCAGGAAACCATGCTGGGAAAGTTCGTATGTCTTACCTTCAGCAGTATAACGTCCGTCCTTCAAACGTCCGACAATCGGGAAAAGGACTGGGGAAACCCGGCCCCAATAAGCAGGGTCTCCGCTCCACATATAGGAGAGCTCGGTACCCTTATGCAGCACACTTCTCACTTCTGCTCCCAATTCCGCAATCTCCACGCTCAATGATTCATTCTCGATGCGGATCATGCTTGTCCCACCTTCAGAATCATCTTCCGAATTGCTTCTGCGACACCATGTGCATTATTGGATGTTGTAATATAATCAGCTGCTTCCTTCACAGTAGAAATGGCATTTTCCATTGCCACACCGCAGCCGGCGTATTGAATCATGGATAAATCATTGCCATTATCTCCGATTGCCATTACCTCTTCCCGTTTGATACCGAGCTGTTCAGCGAGTTGCTTCACTGCACGTCCTTTGCTGGCTTCGGGATGTAAAATTTCATAGAAATATGGCGCACTCTGCACCATCGTAAAGCGTGTTTTCCACTCATCCGGTATATTGACAATCGTCTCGTTCAAGCGCTCTGGCTCATCGATGAACATCACTTTTGGTACGAGCACATCCCTGGAAATCTCATCGACAGCCCGGTAGTGAAGAGGCATCTTCGTCATGAATGATTCCAATATTGTGTAATTGCTGATATCGCGGTTTGATGTATATAAGTATTCCGAATCGAAGTAATGCATTGGTGTGCCGAGCTTCAAACTGAGCTGATGCAAATCGATGAAGTCACTATAAGATAGAGATAACTGTGACACGACTTCATTTGTATGAGCATTCTGGACAAGTGCACCATTGAAGGCAATGACAAAATCTCCGTCTTCATTCAGGATGAGTTCTTCCAAATAGCGATAAACGCCATGAATCGGCCGACCCGTACATAAAACGATCTTCACACCCAGCTTTTTTGCTTCTTGGAGCGCTTCATGCACTTCCATCGTCACTTCATGCTGATCATTCAATAATGTCCCATCCATATCTATTGCCACAAGCTTGTACATACTATATCCCCCTCTATTTATCGGTTGCTATGTATCTTCTCTACCAGTATATCGAAAGCGGACACAAATCGGTGCTATAAACCTTTATAGTAGGTTGCGATTTTACCCGTTACTGTACAGCCATTCTTCTCGAACACACGCTGCATCGGTACATTCTCTGCATGGGTGCTTCCCTCATATACGGCAGCGCCCATTTCATTCAACATCTTAAGGCTGGCAGCATGCACGATTTGACCGAGCCCCTTACCCCTGGCTGATGGCAAGGTACCAATATAATAGATACGACCTTCCTTCTCTCTTCCTGGTTCCAAATGAGGGATCGTCATGGCAACCGGCGTTTCATCCTGATAAACGATTCGACAGCTTAAACGCCAGTTTTCACCAAGAAGTGCTCTGACATCATTCAGCTGCTCCTCTATCGAACGAGTAGATGTTCGATTCGCCGACTGCGACATGCAGGATTTCCAAATATACGAAAATGTTTTCTCATCTGTTTCACCCATTCCGATATTCTCCCAACGATAATGACTGGGAAGCTGCAATTCGTCTGCCAGCTGTTTGCGAAATAGATACTTCCTGGCAAATAAATCATACCCATGATCGATCAAAAGCGAATGTAAGGTGTCATAACCTTTATCTTCCAGACATACAGTTACTCTAGTATGCACACAGGAACTTTTCCCCATGACATTCTTCGCATCTTCCAGTAAATGACACAGTTCTTCCTTGGAAGCTGGACCGATTTGCTCGATATCGACTTGGTTCGGGAACTGCGTCCGACGAAAACCAATGCGTGTCTCTACCATTTCAAATCATCCAGCAGCTGCTGCAGTCGATTCTTCTCTTCTAAAGGAATATTCCATTGAGATATTTCCTGCTTAATGGAAGCCAATGTGCCGTATTCCCTGACAAACCCATTCAGACGAGCTGCAATGGTGGAGGAGTGAAATGCCGTTTCATCCGAAAAATGACGCAATAACAGTTCTGTCGCCCTTTTGAAACGCTTTAAGTAATACTTCTGATGATGCGGCTCTGCCTCGGTAAAGTCATGCAAGGGAGAGATTTCTGTATAGATCGGCTCATCTCGATCACCTTCAAGCTGACGTTTTATGGTTTCCATCATTATCTTCTGTTCTGCATTCCGATACAGGAGAAGACTGATATACTGCCTTTCCTTGTAGGCAGGCCGGTTTGGATTATGATCACTCCAGAATTTGCGGAGCAGCAATTCAAGAGAGATTGTGTCCGGATCAAAAGTGATTCCAACCGTTTCCGTATGATCTCCCATCTGTCGGTATGTCGGATTGGATTTCGATCCGCCTGCAAATCCGACTTTTGTCTGGATGACACCTGGAAGCTGACCGAAATTTGCCTCCGGGCTCCAGAAACATCCCATTCCGAATACAAGCGTATCCGTCTGCTTATTTTCTAACATATGTTGTTCAATTGCTTGTATGTTTATGTCCATTTACCTATTCACCCTTCCTATAATAGAGATTAAGAACTGTTAATATATTCCTCATCATTCGGCAACAGTTGACGCATCCATTGCGAATATTCCCCTTATTTGACTAACGATTCATCATTCCATCAAGGTTTTGCTATGCTATTATGTGACTTATGAACCAGTTTTTCAAAAGCAAGAGCAGATTTAATTTCTGACAACTTCTACAACACGTGTTAACTTCCTGTAAGCCTGCTCGTTATAAAAAGAAGGAGGAAAGAAGTAAGATGATGACAGTACCAGGCAGCATGGAAACACGTGCTTTGCCACGCATAAAGCGTACCTACATGCGTCCAAGAATTGTAGCCTTCATTCCCGCTCACAATGAAGAGAAAGCGATCAATGATTGCCTGACTGGTTTGAAAGAGCAGGTATTGCCAAGCGGAGTGGAGCTTGACATCTTTGTTGTAGCGGACAATTGTACGGATCGAACGGAAGAGGTGGCAAAAGAAACTGCTGAAGAACTCGGATTATCTATTGAGCTTATCGTAACAGAAAATAATAAGCAGCGAAAAGTTGGAGCCCTTAACGCCGTTTGGAAAGCCATCTATGGCGACAACATGGATATCTACGAAATGGAACGTACCGACTACGAGATTGCATATCAACGATCTGTCAAGGCCATTCTTGGAATGGATGCTGACAGTCGGTTGGCTCCGCGTGCATTACAGCATTTATGGGATGGACTGATGAGCGCCCGTAATATCGGCGGCGTAATGGCGAAATACACAATGCGTATGCCGAAAAAGAAAAGCATGCTGTCCAAGGCTGATCCTTATTATGAGGAAAAACTGGAAAGCGGTGAGTATGGCGGTGCAATGTCGAGATGGTGGACACACCAGCAAAAGCAAGATATGGCCAGCTGGCTGCTTAGCTTGCAATATCGCGGCGGCAGCACGTATGTACTTGGCGGCCAAGCTACGCTTTTCCGACCGGAAGCCTTGTACGAGGTGATGCAAAGCAATAAACTGGACGGACCTTGGCAAAACGACACGGATGTAGAAGATATGCTGTTGACTTGGCAGCTTCAAAAAAATGGCTGGAAGACGCTGATTAGTCCGAAGGCTCGCTGCTTCGTTGATGCAATGCGCTCTTATCACACATTTCGCAAGCAGCGTTTGAAATGGAGTTCCGGCACAGTGAATCTGCTTACCGACCGCGATTTGTTGATGAAAACGAGGCATACTGGACATCTGTGGCGATCCCAGCTGAAATCCATGATGGATTTGCTTGTACGAGTCTTTTTCATTCTTCTATTGGGTGCTGCCATTGCAACAGATCAATTTGTATGGTCTTGGGTTTGGGTGATTCCAATAGTCCTCGCCTCCATTCTCAATACAATCCTGGCCTTGAAGACACCGATGCATCGACCCATTGACGTGATCCTCGCCTTCCTGCTGATCAGTCCGGAGTTATACTTATGGGTCAATCTCATTACCTTTGCACAAGTCTGGGCTGAAAAAATGTCCAATGATAAAAAAGATGGCTGGGCTAATCAATATCAAGCAGAAGCTGGTACAACGAAAAGCAAGCTTGTCCAAGGGATCCTTGCGTTTCTATTGATCATTAGCATTGCCGTTTTCGCTTGCTATTATTTCCGCGATTACCTGACAAGCGAGGCTGTCCAGCAAGCAACAAACCCTTATCTGATGGCAGGCTGGATCGTACTGACTGGGCTGACCATCCTCATGTCCCTTATTATGATCTATCAAATCTGGACTTTGCGCGGCCGGCACAGCGCATGAATTCGACAGACTGCCCTTCCTATGGCGGTCTGTTTCCTTTATACTTGGAGCAATAGATAGAAAGAAGGGATTCATTTGTTGTTCCGCCCATGCATCGATTTACATAATGGACAGGTAAAACAGATTGTCGGCTCCTCGATTACAGCTGGGAATGACCATATCATCGAGAATTTCGTATCCACGCATGATTCTGCTTACTACGCTGACCTCTTCAAGCAAAAACAAATTGCAGGAGGACATGTCATCATGCTCGGCCCCGGTAATGAGCAGGCAGCCAAGGAAGCACTGCAAGCTTATCCTGGAGGCTTGCAAGTCGGCGGAGGCATCCGTCCTGATAATGCGGCAGACTTTCTTGATGCTGGCGCAAGCCACGTCATCGTTACATCTTATATATTCCATGACGGCATGCTCGATGAAGAACGGCTTCTTAAAATCACTTCGGCTGTCGGCAAGGAACGACTCGTCATCGACCTAAGCTGCACGTACCATGACGGCAAATGGTATGTAGCCACCGATCGTTGGACAAAGCGCAGCAATTTTGAAGTCAATGCGGAGAATTTAGAGAAACTGGCAGCATTCTGCGATGAATTCCTCATCCATGCAGTTGATGTGGAAGGAAAGCGGAATGGAATCCAAGAAGAACTCGTATCCCATCTGGCCTCACATATGCCCATCACGGCAACATATGCAGGGGGTATGCGTTCCCTTGATGATATCGACCTGTTCCGGAAGCTGACAGATGATCGGATGTGCTACACCATTGGCAGCGCATTGGATTTATTCGGTGGCGATATTCCATTGGAAGCCGTAATGGCTAAGGAAATGAACGAAAGACCCTCCTGAAACCGGAAGGGTCTTTCGTTCATTTCAATTTATCTGTAAAATTCGACAGGAAATCCTGTGCTTTCTCCGTAAGGTTCCCAACAGCGTCATTGGCCTGATCTGCCAGGCCTTGTGCAGCTTCTGTCCCTTGTTCAGCTGCTTCCTGTCCTATTGCTGTTCCTTGTTCAGTAAGCTCCGCAGCTTGATCTGCCAGACCATCAACGCCTGTCGCTTCCGTTACTTGATCGACAGCTTGCTGCGCCTGCTCGGTCACTTGCTCTCCGTTCAACAGCTCACCCGCTTTATTTACAAGCTCTTCTGGTGCTATATCACTTATCTTGTTGCCGATAAGCTCTTTAAAGGAATCAAAAATACCCATATATACACCTCCTATGGGTTCACTATATGGCATGTGGGCACCACATACAACTCAAACCCATAGATTTTCGTGTAAAGAATCTGTGAACACTCTACAGCTGGGTCGTATATTGCCAAACATCTGCCAAAGATGCTTCCAAGGAACGGGTTGGCTGCCAATGGAGGGCCCTTATTTTTTCCGCCATCATCGGCAGCTTTGCTTCCATTGCCTCTTCCGTTTCTGACAGAACGGTAAAGTCGAATTTACTCACTTTACGGAAAACAGACAGTACCTCTCCCAAAGATACCCAACGTCCGGAAGTGATTTCATACGTTTCTCCTGATTTTCCATTAAGAAATAATGTCTCATATGCTTCCACCAAATCCCTGACATCGATGAAATCACGTGTCACAGCGGCATTACCAACCTGAATTTGAGTTTTTCCGGATTCTTGATGCTGTCTTAATTGTTTCGCAAATAGTGTACAGACGCCATTCGAAACTCCGGGACCTATTATATTGGAAGGCTTGGCAACCATCACATCGACTTGGAATAGATTATGCCATGCCAGCCCAACCGTCGTTTGCATCGTTTTGGTAAGACTGTACGGGTGAGTCGGCGATACCGCCCTGTCCAGTTCATCCTGCAGTACGCTTCCAGCAATCACTATGCGTGCTGAAAGCTCCAGGGCCCGAATCGCTTCAACAAGATGAAGCGTTGATCCTACATTTGCCTGCCAGCTTTTGAAAGGTGTTTTCCAAGATTCCGGCACACTGCTCTCTCCTGCAAGGTGGAGGATATAGTCTGGCTTTGTATCCTCCAGCAGTGTATGCACAGCTTCCTTGTCACTCAAATCAAGAGAGTGAATATGCAATGCTTCCCGATTCAAGTCCAGCTTTGTACGTCGAATTACAGCATGGACGGTATAGCCCTTATCCAGGAAGTGCCGTACTGCATGCTGACCAGTGAATCCGCTAGCTCCCGTAATCAAGATCCGCATACTCATACGTACCTCCTGTCAAATAAGGTAGACGTCCTGAAATAACTGAGCCCATAAGGCATTATTCCCTTCCCATATCTCCCCGTCCGGAAGCTCGACACTATAGACATTATCAATTGGCCAATGCTTTTCCACGATGCCGGAGACAGGGCCATGATTGACAACTAAAATACGAAAATCATTTTCAATGATCGATCGCAGAACACGCTGAAGCTCCGCTGTATCCTCAAGAGTCGCATTCGTCCTGATGAACAAAATGCGTTGAGCTGTAATCAGTTTTTCCAACAGCCGATCCACTCGGCGATCCAGCCTCTCCTTCACGCTGGGATACGTGGTAAGCTGGCTCAAACTATTATTAGCCGTATCAAAATCATGATTTGACATGATAAGGTTCTTATCATCCGAGACAAGCAGCATGTCATCTGATGCGTATCCAGCAATGCGTAGATTCTCCAGCAGCATGAAATCGGCGAAGCGCTTTTCAAACAGTTGTATAACGCTTGTAAGCAAAGGGGATCCCATCCAATCAATCGGGCCTGAAAATGGCCGGAGATTGTTCTTTTTCATTTGGATTGCCCCAAGACACAAATCCCCTAGACTGAATACTGCATCATAACCGCCTTTAATTAAATCATTTCCCACAACTATAACCCCTTTCGCAATCTCCCCTATTCTTATATAGATTCATTTGCCATTCATTTGGAAAGAGCAAACAGTCTAATTGAAGGAAAATCACGATCGATACCATGTTTTTCGGATACCATCCGAAAGATCGATGAATGGCTTCCAATTTAAATGGTTGATTGCTTTTTCATTGCTAAGACAGCTATGAGTGATATCTCCACTCCTGCTTGTTGTGAATTGATACACCAAAGAGGGCTCTAACTGTCTGAAACATTCTACGAGATCCAAAATGGAATTGCTGGTGCCCGTACTTGCATGATAGATGCCGCTCTCCTTTTGATCCATGGCAGCGATATTCGCAGACACGATGTCTTCTACAAAAATAAAGTCTCTGGATTGGGTGCCATCTCCGTGAATCATGATTGGTTCTTTGCGCATCAACTTTTCCAAGAAAACTGCCACAACACCACCTTCGCCCTTTGGCTTCTGACCAGGACCATAAACATTCCCATAACGTAGGATGGTATAAGGAAGCTTATAAAATTGGTGGAATAGCTGGATGTATTTCTCGGCTGAAAATTTGGACAATCCATAGTAAGAGATGGGTGCAGGTACATCCTCTTCTTGAACGATGTACTTCTGGATATTGCCGTAGACGGCGGAAGTCGACGCAAAGATGAATCTCTTGACACCAGATGTCCGGCTTGCTTCCAGCATATTTATCGTACCGCCGATATTTACATCTGCATCCTGTACCGGGGCAAGAATGCTTTTTGTCACATCTGCCTGAGCAGCAAGATGAAACATAACATCCGGCTTCTCTTCTATGACTACTCGATATGCATCCGCACTTTTGACATCAAATTGATACAGCTTCACTCCCTGCGGTAAAGCAGGTTCATCACCAGTAGAAAGATCATCCAAAACCACTGCTTCATGCCCTTCTTGCAGTAGCTTTTTTACAAGATGGGAGCCAATGAATCCTGCTCCTCCTGTTACCATCACTTTCATCATTGACCTCCCCCCGTCAGCTGTTCGGTACAAATCGCTTATAGATTTCCAAAAGTCGGTCTACGCCTGCTTCCATCGACCAGTGCTGCATCCCCCATTCTCTTGCCTGCTCACCCAGAATTTTTCGATATGCATCATCATCCAGCAAGGTTTCAATTCCACTCTGTAAGCTTGCTGAATCGGCCTTTGGTACGATCAAACCAGTAACGCCATGATCAACCATCTCCGGCAATCCCCCTGCATCGGACACGATGATAGCTTTACCGCTAATCTGCGCTTCGATTACGCTGAGCGGCTGATTATCCATGAGGCTTGGGAGTACACAAATATCTGCTAGTTTCAAAAGGACAGGGACATCATCTCGCTTACCAAGAAAAAGTACCTTATCATGCAAACCTTCAGCAGTTACACGGGCTTGAAGATGCTGTTTCCGATTCCCTTCCCCCACAATCCAGCATATCCAGTCATCGCGATCTTTCATGGAAGCAAGTGACTCAATAAGGTAATCCACGCCTTTCAATTCAATGAGCCTGCCAGCATACATAATTACCTTCTTATTCGGAGGAGTCTGTATCGTAGTTGATCGAGCTTGCTTTTCCAGGAAAGATTCGATCGAGAATCCATAATGCAGCTTTTCAAATTTATCTTCAGGTACGCCGAATTCTTCCTGCAAAATCTGCTGCAGCCAATCATTTGCAGTTATCGTTATATCAGCACTGGATGCACCCAATCTTTCAATCTGATCAAAATAAGCTCGTGCAAGTGCAGATGTCGGAGACTTGTGGATAGTCTGAAGCTGGTGACGTACCTCATGGGAAACCAACCCATGCAAAGTAGCGATAAGCGGGACTCCTTCAGGTCGGGCCCTATCCAAAGCCACAGTGGAAATGACATCATGTGTGTGGATAATGTCATATTCATCGAGTCCAAATTCTGCTGCAGCGAGCTCATAAGTGTAACGCTGCACTTCTGTGTACTCTACCAGGTGATTCTGATAAATCTTCGGATAACTATCTTTCTTCAAAATGCTTTGTATATAGGAAGACCAGCGCTCCTTGGGGATAACCTTGTTGTTGCCTGAGAGCTGAACGTAAGTATTCTCTCCGCCATACCCCATAACATCGACAGTATGCCCCAATTCTTCCAATCTGTTCTTCAGCTGGGAAACATAGTTCCATACTCCGCCAAGATGCGGAATGGACCAGTAGGTAGCCAACAATATTTTCATTCCATAACCTCCAATACCTTATAAAAACGTCCTACCATGAGCTTTAATTAGTATATGGCAGATGGTGAATCATGTGCTTGCCATAAAAAAGCTTCCTGCTTAACAGGAAGCCTCCATCAATCCGGTATAGCAGCCAAGATGTCCAGGTCCGGTATGGTAATCCTGCTGCCATTTATCTGGATGCGCCTTGTACCATCCTCATTCATTTCTGTTTTATAGCCATGCACGTGATCAGGCTGAAAAGGGGCTGGTGTTGCAGGAACAAGCGGCGGTGGCGCAACTGTTTCCTGAACTTCTTTAATTGATTCAGCTGCCTGTATGTCTGTACTTTCGACGACTGTATTGTCCGCAATTTCCAGCAAGGGGGCATCTGTATTTCCGACTGCTGATCCAATTGTTGCATCAGTTACAGGATCGATTACGGGATCGATTACGGGATCGGTTACAGATTGAATTACAGGTTCAGTTACAGGTTCAGTTACGGGAACACTTACAATCGGGCTGAATGCGGATACTGGATCAACGATAGCTTGCACGCCTGCTTCAGGAACTGATTCTGCAGCTGGGGATACTATGTTTTCTACAGGCATCGGCATTTCCTCTATCAACTCTGTCTCTGTCTCTGTCTGAACTGATGAAGGAAATGAGACAGGGAAGCCTCTTCTGGATGAGAATGCTCCTCCCCAGATTGTACCGCCTGCCCGATTGCTTAATGCTGCTCTGCCATATAATCGTGTCGGTATTTTATTCGGCAATTTCATCATCCTTTCCAAAGCCAGTATATGAGGAGCCTTCTTGTTTGTTATTCCTTGAAGTAAAAAATGTCATCCTGTGCTTATATCCAATCCCTTTTCTTATGTTTCCATATACTAATCAACGAAAATACGCTTGGAAGAAATATGGCGGTTTTAAAGGAGGTTATTTGTGAAGATTTTAACTGTTTTAGGAACTCGACCTGAAATAATCCGGCTATCCATAATAATTAAAAAGCTAGATTCGCTGGCAGATCATGTACTTGTTCACACTGGGCAAAATTACACCTCCAACTTGAGCGATGTGTTTTTTGAAGAAATGCAGATTAGAAGGCCTGATTACATCCTGTCCCAAAGCCAGCAGAGTTTAGGGGAACAATTAGCCACGATGTATAAGGAATTGGAAACCATACTGGAGCAGGAAAAACCCGAAAAAGTTTTGGTTCTAGGGGATACGAACAGTGCGCTGAGTGCCTTGCTTGCAGAAAGGATGCACATACCTGTCGTGCATATGGAAGCAGGAAACCGCTGTTTTGACTTGGAAGTACCCGAGGAGAAAAACAGGCGCGTAATTGATGCAATTTCCAGCCTAAACCTGCCATACACACCCGGAAGCAGAGAAAACCTACTGCGGGAAGGACTGCCAGCTAATCGTATTGTCGTCTCAGGAAATCCCATATTTGAGGTATTGCATCATTACGACCCCAACATCCAAAAAAGCCGTATTTTAAAAGACCTTAAGCTGAAGAAACAGCAATACTTGCTGACAACGATACACCGGGCAGAAAATGTCGACTACCCAGACAGGCTGCGAATTATCATGAATGGACTTAGTAACACTGCTGAAAAATTGAACAAACGGATGATTTGCAGTATTCATCCTCGCACTCAATCGAAAATCCATCAGCTAAAAGATGTGACATTAAGTCCGCTTGTGGAATTTCATGAGCCTTTTGGTTTCTTCGACTTTGCGACACTCGAGCAGCATGCCCTGCTTGCACTTACCGATAGCGGAACTGTTCAAGAAGAATGTTGTCTGTTCCACGTTCCGACAGTGACTGTACGCAGAACGACAGAAAGGCCTGAAACAGTTGTATGCGGCAGCAATATCATATCGGGGATCGACGCAAAAGCAATCGAACGTTCTGCTGTCATCATGGCATCAGCTTCAAAAGATTGGGAGTTTCCTGAAGGATATGCAGATTTATATGTTTCAGACAAAGTGATTAAAATTATTTTAGGAGGTTTGGAGATTGTTTAAGGATAAAACGATTTTCATTACTGGGGGTACAGGTTCATGGGGTTATGAACTTGTCAAACAACTCCTTCTGCATCGACCGAAGGAAATTCGCATCTTCTCCCGTAATGAATCCCATCAATTTACCATGAAGCAGGAATTTGACAATAACCCAAAACTGCATTTCAAAATTGGAGATATACGTGATCGAGAGGCCTTGATTGAAGCAACGGAAGGAGTGGATTATTTATTCCACCTTGCAGCGCTTAAGCACGTGCCTGTTTGTGAAGACCAGCCATTGGAAGCTCTTAAAACGAATGTCATAGGAACGCAGCATGTCATTGACGCTGCTATTCATCATAATATCGATAAAGTCATCTATATTTCTACGGATAAAGCATCCGATCCTGCCAACTTCTATGGTCTGTCCAAAGCTATGGGAGAACGATTGATCACCCATGCCAACAAGCTCCACGCGAATACCACCTTCGTTTGTATCCGTGGCGGTAATGTTCTTGGAACAAATGGCAGTGTCATCCACGTCTTTAAGAAGGCCATCCGGCAAAAAAACAAAATCGGCATCACCGACCCAGAAATGACGCGTTTCTTCCTTACGGTAGAGGATGCCATCAAGCTGGTCTTTAAAGCGACTTTTGAAGCTGTTGGCGGGGAAATATTCATCATGAAAATGCCGGCAATCAAAATTACCGATCTCGCAAAAGTCCTGACGGAGGCTTCGGGGGATTCTGATATAGAATTCGAAACATTGGGGATTCGTCCCGGAGAAAAGATTCACGAACTGCTCTTGACCATCAACGAGAGCCATTCAGCAATTGTTTATGACGATCGCTACTTTGTCATTCTGCCTGATTTCAAAACAAAAGAAATAACAGAATACTACAAGGACTATAAAAAGGTCGAAATCACTGATTATAATTCCAGCCAGAACCTTCTGTCACTCGAGGAAATCAAAAACATGCTGGCAAAAGGTGGTTTTATTTAATGAAGATACTCATCCTCGGCGGAAAGGGAATGGCAGGGCATGTAATGTACAGGTACCTGCGCAAACAGCCAGATTACGATGTTTATTACACTTCACGCGACCGCAAGGATAAGAGCAGTATCTATCTTGATGCAGTAGATACCTTAGCATTGGAGAAATTGATAAACTCGCTTGAACCAGATGTTGTCATAAATTGCATCGGAATCCTTAATGATGCTGCAGAGCAGAATCCACTTCTGGCTTTTCGCGTCAACAGCCTGCTTCCTCACCAGCTGGCAGGATTTATGGAAAGAAAAAACGGACGCTTGATTCAACTCAGTACCGATTGCGTTTTTTCTGGTAAAGACGGCCAATATAAAGAGACTGACTTTCGAGATGGCACTTCCGTATATTCACAATCCAAGCAACTTGGAGAAATAACGGCAAAACCGCATCTTACCATCCGCACTTCCATCATTGGACCTGAACTCAAAAAAAATGGTATAGGCCTTTTCCATTGGTTTATGAGTCAAAGCGGTAAAATCAAAGGGTTTGAAAAGGTCTACTGGAATGGTGTGACAACACTCGAATTGGCAAAAGCAGCTGACTTCTTCATTCAAGAGCAGACTAGCGGTCTCTACCATCTTTGCCCAGAAGGTAAAATCAGCAAACACGACCTGCTGCAGCTGATCAAGGAGATTTACCAAAAAGACGACATCCAGATTAATCCAGATGCCGCGCTAGTGCTGGATCGGTCGATTGTGAACACAAGACAGTCACCCGCTTATACCGTACCGAACTTTCGAGAAATGCTGGAGGAACAGAAGCAAATTTATCCTTTATTACTATCCTGAACACCTAAGTTTAACAGCATTTGTTTAAAAGATACTGCATATCTTTCATAACTGAACCTTTCCTTTACATGCCGGAGTGCATTCTCGCGGATATAGGTTCGCTGATCTGTATTTGCCATCAATTCCTTCACCTCTACCAGTGCCGAATCCAGATTGCCTAACTCATAATATTTACCGGTCTGATTATGAATGATAGCCCGGCGTACACCATCTGAGTCTGTCGTCAGCACGGGGCAGCCGCAGCTTATAGCTTCAATTACTGCATACCCTGCACTTTCAACTTTGGATGTTGCCAATAAAAATCCTCCAGAATCACCGATCATGGAGAAGTAATAAGGCATATCCGTGTGGGGAACATCCGGGAATATGGACACATGCTCTCTCAGCTGCAGGCTGTCCAACATCTGTTCAAATGCGATAAGTTCACTTGGTGCAGCCAGAGATGGGTCATGAAACATATAAAATTGTAAATCCGTCCGATATTCTGAAATGAGTTTGTGAGCTATCTGAAGGAATTCACGCCAGTTTTTATTGTCCTCCAATCTGCCCACCCAAGCAATGATTGGTTTTTCTGACGAGATACCAGGCATATAAGCAAATTTGTCAGGATCAAAGCAAATATCAAAACCAAAGATCGGAGTTGTCGGATAGAAGTGCTGAAAAATTTCAGCAATATGCTCTGTCATCGGATGCAGCAATGCATTGGCATAATTTTTCACGATCGGAGTTGCCATCTGTAACTGTAAATAGGCATTTTCCTTAGGTCCGAATCCTTGAGCTTCCAGGATCAACTTTCCCTTGAAACCTAGTCGCCGGAAACGAGGAAAGCTTAAAAAATCGGAAGTTATGATAGCTGCATCAAAATCATTACTATCGAATATTTGCTTTATATCCGTATCTTCGTTGGTTATATATAACGGTGCACCGTGATCATTCACTAATTCACGACGTTTTTCATAATACAAAAAATGTGAAGAGATGCCCTCCAATTCCAAGGCGGCTCTTCTCTGTCGATTAAGTGTCTCCACTCCGCCGCTTGGCACATAAAATACAAATAATACTTTCATGTCCTGCCTCCTTTACTAGGCCGTGCAATATCCATTTCAAGTATATGCACGCAGGCAGAAAAAATATGTTAATTAGGAGGAGCAGCAATGCTGCCGAAAGTGACGATCATAATTCCTTTTTTCAATGATAAATATGTCCCTGTCGCCATACAAAGCGCCTTGGATCAGACTTATCCGAATATAGAAGTAATCGTAGTGGATGATGGTTCCACACATGAAGTCGATAAAATACAACCCTATCTGGATTATATAACATATCTGCAGAAAGAAAATGGGGGAACAGCCACTGCGCTTAACTATGGGATTGAACATGCAACCGGGGAATATGTGGCATGGCTGAGCTCTGATGATATGTTCCTTCCGCATAAGATCCAAGCACAAATGGATTATATGATTGCCAGCAATTCATCAGTCAGTTTTTCCAACTACCATCTGATGGATAAAGATAATCAAGTATTCATTCCATGGTGCGGCAAACGCTTTAGTCCTTATAACAATGCAAAGGATGTTTATGAATCTTTTCGTGTGGAAAATCCAGTCAATGGCTGCACCACCCTGATCCGAAAAGATATTTTCGATAAGGTAGGAATTTTCAATCCAGGATTTTTGTACACACACGATTACGATATGTGGTTCAGGATTCTGCTTAATGGCTTTCATATGCATTATATCGATCAGGCACTGATTCAATTCCGTTCGCACGAGGAATCTGGAACATCAAGATTCCAGCCGCAGATACTGCATGAAATGAAAACGATCGAAGAACATTATCGTCCCATTTTAAATGATTATTTAGAAAAGTATGCTGTATTTTAATAAAAAGGAGCAATTATCATGAAAGAAAAACAACTTGCTAAATTAATCAAACTAGCCCCGCCTGGTTATCGCATACCAGATGACCGGCTTCTCCCTGTAATGGTACGGTACGGCAAAATAAACTAGGAGGCAGATGAATATGAAAGTCCTGCTCGTTTCTTATTATCCGCTTCCGTATGTTGGAGGATTGTGGACAGTTGTTGATAATCTTCGAAATGAATTGACGAGATTGGGGCATGAAGTCGATATACTAGCCCAGGATGAAACGCTATCTGAATACCGTATCATCGGACAGAATACTCCATTTAAAATAGCCGATGTCCAACCACTCATTGAGAAAAAATTGGAAATGGCTTATCCGAAGCTGGAACCATATACCTCGATTTACCTGACAGAAGTCTTGAGGTATTGTTTGGAATTAACAGCTCTGACACTTGATCTTTCCAAATACGATATCATCCACGCCCAAGACGTTATTGCTGCCTTGGCAATGGATCGTGTGAAGCCTGCTCATATTCCCGTAGTCACAAGTATCCATGGCTATCTGTCGAAGGAGATTTCCTTATCCATCCAAGGGCGTCATCCGAATTTATCACCTGAGGAACTTTATGAGAGTTTCGAATATCAGTACAATGTTCATTTAGAACATATTGGATGCCACGTGAGTGAGCTCATCCACATACCTGCAGCGATAACGAAGACAAACCTCATGCAGCAGCATAATATTCCAGACGCACGATTTGTACATTTTCCTTACGGCATAGATATAGACGCTTTTCATAAAAGTCCGAAACGGCTCGACAATGTCCCTACCAAGACAAAGCCGATCATCTTATTTGCTGGAAGACTCGTGCAATTAAAAGGCGTGCACATTTTAATAGAAGCCTTAAAACAGCTCAAAGCTTCTACCTTGGATTGGGAATGTTGGATACTCGGCAAAGGGGATGCCGCAAAACAACTCAAGAATCAAATAAAGGAAGCAGATCTCACATCCGAGATAAAGCTGCTGGGATCTGTACCTAATGTAAAAGATTTTCTTGCGTCATCAGATATCTTTGTACTGCCAAGTTTACAGGATACACAGCCGTATTCTGTCATAGAAGCCCAACTATGCGGCGTGCCAGTAGTCGTCAGCGATGCCGGCGGATTACCTGAAATGGTGCAGGAAGGATTAACAGGTCTGCTCTCCGAGGCAGGCAATCCAACCAGACTGGCACAACAGCTTTTTCGTTTGCTCCAAGACGCTGCGCTCCGTCAGCAGCTGGGCAGCCAAGCTAAGCTCTGGGCAGAACAGCAATGGTCACTTTCCAATATGGGTATCAATACCATCGAGTTATATAAAAAGGCACTGATACGATAGTAAAAGACACAATTTTCCTCTTTTAAGATGGCCGTCCCTTTCATGGCGATGAAAGATTCATATAATACAGTATCTTCATTCAGAAAGGAGGACATCCCATGACTATACTACTTGATGCAAGGACATCCCAGAATGCCAGTCTTTCCAACTCCATTTCCGCACCAATATTGGTTGGGACACCGCAATTGTTCGGTCAGATCGGTCTTATAACCACCGAAGCAACCAGCCCGATCAGGGTGCAGCTAAGCGGTATCATCACAGCCCAGCTTCCCCTGCTGCCTTTACTGACTAGCATCACTGTTACTATCGTGCGCGGTACACAACCAACAGACCCAGTCGTTTTCTCATCTACTTCCAACTTGGACTTGGAGATTATCGGACCACAGGCGTTTACCTTTATCGGTTCAGAAATCAACGTCCCTCCACCTGCCAGCGGACAGCTGACATATTCAGCGTTTATATCAGCAAGCCTAGTCGGAACAGTCCGAGTCGGACCGGAAAGCTTCAATGGCATCGCCTTTTCAGATTAAATTCAGAGGATAAGCGATTTTTCGCTTGTCCTCTCTTTATATCCGCCGTGCCTGTTCCACAGTTTTCTTCATAAATTGTGATAGGAAAGGTGGTGAGCATAATGGGTTATTACGAACCTGATTGCAAAAAGGAAATCAAGCATAAGTATATATGCAAAGATCACGACCCTTGCCAAGAAGACGAATATGAGAAGTGTGAGTGCGAAGACCCGTGCAAAGGCGGAACACGTTGGGGAGCTTCCTTCCTGACACCTCCATTCCCTCCATTTCCTTATTAATCCAAGCAAAAAGCGGCATACTAAAATGTCGCTTTTTCTTATGAAACAAGTCACTGTGTTGAATGTTATAGCTATGATCAATCAGGGTAAAGATTCCACATAAGGAGGAGATCCCAATCATGAATACAGATTACGAAAAATGTATCCAAGCTTGCCTGGAATGTATGGAAGCCTGCAATACATGCTATGATGCCTGCCTGTTGGAAGTTGACGTGAAGATGATGGCGGATTGTATCCGGATGGATCGTGAATGTGCGGATATGTGTGCATTTGCGATCCAGTCGATGCAGCGGAACAGTCCGTTTGCCGAGCAGATATGTACATTATGCGCAGAGATTTGCCAAGCGTGCGGAGAAATCTGCAGACAGCATGAAGCGAAGCATTGTCAAGAATGCGCAGATGCTTGCTTTGCCTGTGCCGACGCTTGCCGCTCCATGGCCGCATAACAAAAGACTGCCTTTATGAGTGGCAGTCTTTTTGCTTTGGATATGCTACTATTATCGGCGTTGCAGCCGTCTGGAGAAATACTCTAACAATAAAACAATCGCGGCAGCTGCATGCAGCATCCAGCCGACAAAAGGTATCCATCCAAGACAAGACGCCACAATCCCGACGATGCTGCCGGCAAGCGGTCCCTGAACCTGCACAGCAAGCACAAGGGTAATGATGTGCAGAACTAGCATGATGACCAGAGGCATCCAACCATTCGATAAAATGATGATGGCGCCAAGTACAGGAATAGCCAAGATGGCTTCCAGGACTCCTGTGATCAGTTTCATGTTTCTTGTTGTGGACATGGTGCATCCGCCCTTTCTATACGTACTCGGTTTCCTACATATACGTATCATACTGTAAAATGTTCCATATGAAAAAAGTTCTATTCAATTAGCCTTTTTATGTCGTATAATGATACGTCAAGATTTTTAGACTCAAAAATACGGAAAAGAAACAAGGGAGATGACAATGACAAAAAAACCGATCATTCAATTCCACAATGTAATGAAGCAGTACGATAAAGATACCACTGTTTTGGACAACGTCAGCTTCGAAATCGAGCGCGGCAAATTCTATACCCTTCTTGGACCTTCCGGGTGCGGAAAAACGACGATATTACGTCTGATCGCAGGGTTTACAGAACCGACTTCCGGCGAGATGCTATTCGATGGGAAACCACTGAATAAAATCCCAGCCAATAAAAGATCTGTGAATACTGTATTCCAGGATTATGCCCTATTCCCTCATCTGAATGTCTACGAAAATGTAGCCTTCGGACTGCGCATCAAAAAGATGCCTCAGAAGCAGATCGACGAGAAAGTGACGGAGGCATTGCGTTTTGTCAACCTGGCAGGTTATGAGAAGCGGGAAATCAGCGAAATGTCCGGCGGGCAGCGTCAGCGTGTCGCCATTGCGCGTGCAGTCGTGAACGAACCGGAAGTGATTTTGCTGGATGAACCATTATCCGCACTTGACCTGAAATTGCGTACAGAGATGCAGTACGAATTACGCGAGATGCAGCAGCGTCTCGGTATCACATTCATCTTCGTCACGCATGACCAGGAAGAAGCGCTTGCTCTCTCGGATGAGATTTTCGTCCTGAACAGCGGAAAAATAGAACAAAGCGGTACACCAACTGACATATACGATGAGCCGATCAACCGTTTTGTGGCTGACTTTATCGGAGAATCCAACATTGTTGATGGCCGAATGATCCGGGATTATGAGGTGGAGTTCACCGGCAAACGTTTCGCCTGTGTAGACCAAGGTCTGCAGCCGAATGAACCCGTCGAGATTGTCATTCGCCCCGAAGACTTGCATATAACAAGCGCAGAAGCCGGAAACCTGCGCGTCAGAGTGGATTCTCAGCTATTCCGCGGGGTCCATTATGAAATCTCCAGCTACGATGAAGCTGGGAACGAATGGCTTGTTCATTCTACCAAGAAAGCTGTTGTCGGAGAGGAAATCGGATTAGCATTTGAACCGGAAGCCATTCACGTCATGCGTCTGAATGAGACGGAGGAAGAGTTCGATAAAAGACTTGAGGCGTACGACGATGGAGAATAAGACTACTCGCAACCTGTATACAATTCCTTATGTCATTTGGATTGCTTTCTTTGTGATTGCACCGATCCTATTGGTGCTGTATTACTCTTTCCAGGATATTAACGGCAACTTTTCACTGACCAATTATCGGAACTTCTTTACACCCATTTATTTGGAGATGACGTTAAGCTCCTTCTGGTATGCATTCCTGATTACACTTGTTACACTGCTGTTTGCCTACCCGACAGCCTACTTGCTGACGAAATTGAAGCATAAGCAGCTATGGCTCTTATTGATCATCGTGCCAAGCTGGATCAACTTGCTATTGAAAGCTTATGCTTTCCTCGGCATCTTCGGCACATACGGAATGGCGAATAAATTTTTGGAGACAATCGGCATTGGATCACAGCAGCTGCTGTTCACTGATTTCAGCTTTGTATTTGTTTCCGTTTATATTTTCATTCCATTCATGATCCTGCCTATCTTCAATGCCCTGGATAAGCTCAATCCAACTTATCTCGATGCAGCGAATGATCTGGGAGCGTCCCGCTGGACGACATTCCGCCGAATCGTCTTTCCTTTGACGATTGATGGTGTGAAAGCAGGATGCCAGATTACGTTCATTCCAGCCCTATCCTTGTTCATGCTGACACGTCTTATCGCCGGCAGCCAAGTGATTACACTCGGTACAGCCATCGAACAGCAATTCCTTGTTACACAGAACTGGGGTATGGGATCGACGATTGCTGTCTTCCTGATCATTTTCATGTTCATCATCATGTTTGCAACCGGAACGAAAAGGAGGAGAGCACGTGGATAGGAGAATTTCTCCCCTGTCGCGGATTTTTCTGATCATCATGTTTGCGCTGTTGTATTTGCCTATCTTTTACTTGATTTTTTATTCCTTCAACAGCGGCGGCAATATGTATGATTTTGAGAACTTTACATTTGATTGGTATAAAGAACTGTTCCAAGATACTCGGCTTTTGATCATTGTTTTGAATACGATCGTGATTGCCCTGCTCTCCGCCTTGATATCAACGATCATCGGTGTGCTTGGTGCGATGATGATCTATAAAGTACGCGCCAGTCGGACAAAGGACGCCTTGCTGTCCTTGAATAATATCTTGATAGTGAGTCCGGATGTGATCATTGGTGCTTCTTTCCTGATCCTGTTCACAATTGCCGGTATCCAGCTTGGCTTCTATTCGGTACTGCTGTCGCATATCGCCTTCAGTATCCCGATCGTCGTCTTGATGGTATTGCCGAAGCTTTCCGAGATGAGCCCATCCCTGCTTGATGCAGCAAGGGATCTCGGGGCATCACGCTGGGAAGTCATCACAAAAGTAGTGATTCCATATATCACACCTGGTATATTCGCCGGCTTTTTCATGGCGCTTACCTACTCACTGGATGACTTTGCTGTTACGTTCTTTGTAACAGGGAATGGTTTCACGACATTGTCCGTTGAGATTTATTCCTTAGCAAGACAAGGAATATCCTTGTCCATCAACGCCTTATCGACGATCATCTTCCTTGTTACGATGCTAGTTGTCGTCATTTATTATTTGATAACCCGCCGCAACAGGAAATCGCCTGATCTGGAGGTGCTCAAATGAAACAACTTATACGCCTGGCCGTTGTGATCATTGCTGTGAGCGCTATACTGCTTGTCACCATTTCACGCCTTAATGCCTCCCAAGGCTACTCAGGCGGCAATACGCTAACGGTGTATAACTGGGGCGACTATATCGATCCTGCGGTCATCGATGAATTCGAAAAAGAAACTGGGATCACCGTCATCTACGAGACATTCGATTCGAACGAAGCAATGATGACGAAAATCCAGCAAGGCGGAACAAGCTATGATGTTGCTGTTCCTTCCGAATATACAATTGAGAAGATGAAGGAAGAAGATTTACTGCTCCCGATTGATCACAGCAAGATTCCGAACCTGAAAAACATCGATACCCGGTTCATGGATCTGCCGTTCGATCCTGGCAACGAATATTCCGTCCCTTATTTCTGGGGAACTGTCGGTATCGTCTACAACAGCAAACAATTGGACGGTATGACATTCGACAGCTGGGCGGATCTGTGGGACCCTTCCCTTGAAAATAAGATAGTTTTGATCGATGGTGCTCGTGAGATCATGGGAATGGGGCTGAACAGCCTTCATTATTCCCTTAACGATACAGATCCGGATCACTTACAAGAAGCATATGACAAACTGGTGAGCCTGAAACCTAATGTCAGAGCTCTGCTTGGGGATGAAAACAAGATGCTGATGGCATCCGGGGAAGTTTCAATCGGAATAACATGGTCTGGTGATGCCTCGGAGATCATGGCGGAAAATGAGGATCTCGACTATGTCGTGCCAGCGGAAGGTTCCAATCTATGGTTCGATAACATGGTCATTCCGAAAACAGCGAAGAATGTCGATGCAGCACATAAATTCATCAATTTCATGCTGGATCCAAAGATTGCGGCACAAAATACCGAGTATGTGAGCTACTCCACTCCGAATAAGGAAGCATTGCAATATATGCCGGAGGAAATGGTGAATGATGAACGCTTCTACCCATCGCCGGAATTGACTGATCGTCTGGAAGTCTATGAGAACCTCGGACAGGAAAACCTGGCTCATTATAACGAGTTATTCCTCAAATTCAAGATGGAATAGGAAAAGACCTTATCCAAGTAAATTGGATAAGGTCTTTTTATTGTTAAAGCTCTGCACCATTTGTTTCGATAACATTCTGATACCAATGGAATGATTTCTTCCGGCTCCGCTTCAATGAACCGCTACCATCATCATGCTTATCGACATAGATGAAACCATAGCGTTTGGAATATTCCCCTGTCGACGCACTAACCAAATCGATGCAGCCCCAACTTGTGTATCCCATCAAGTCCACGCCATCCTCGATTGCTTCTCCCATTGCTTTGATATGATCACGCATATAATCGATACGGTAATCATCGTTGATGCTGCCATCGGTTTCAACTTTATCATACGCTCCAAGTCCATTTTCCACGATGAACAACGGTACTTGATAACGATCATACATATCGTTCAGCGCGATACGCAGTCCGAGTGGATCGATCTCCCAGCCCCAGTCGCTCGCTTTCAGGAATGGGTTCTTCACGCCGGACATGATATTGCCCTGCGCCAGCTCTTCCTTACTTTTTTCCGCTTTTTCCGTACGGGACATATAATAGCTGAAACCGATGTAATCAACTGTTCCCGCTTGGATGGTTTCCAAGTCGCCTTCTTCGATTTGCAGTTCCACACCTTGTTCTTTGAAGAAACGTTTTGCGAATGTCGGATAAGCACCACGGACCATTACATCTCCGCAGTAATTATTGAACATACGAGCTTCCTGGTCTGCATAAAAAACATTTTCCGGCTTGCTGTCATAGGAGTAGACAGGTGCATAAATGATCATACAGCCGATTTGTGCATCCGGATTCACTTCATGGCAGTATTGTACTGCTTTCGCACTGGCTACAAACTGATGGTGCAATCCTTGGATTACTGACTGATATTTATGCTCCCCAGGCTGTATGGAGAAACCAAGACTCATGATTGGCATGATAAGTCCACTATTGATTTCGTTGAATGTCATCCAATATTTCACTTTATCTTTATAGCGATCCAGCACAGCCTTTGCATAACGCTCGAAGAAAGTGATCACTTCTCGGTTTTTCCAACCGCCATATTCTTTCACCAAATTGACTGGCATCTCATAATGAGAGATAGTTACGACCGGCTCGATACCATGCTTATGCAGCTCATCGAATACACGATCATAAAATGCGAGTCCTTCTTCATTCGGCTCCAATTCATCGCCTTTCGGGAAGATACGCGTCCAGGCAATGGACATCCGGAATACTTTGAATCCCATTTCCGCAAATAATGCAATATCTTCTTTATAACGATGGTAGAAGTCGATTGCTTCATGGTTCGGGTATGTGTATTTATCTGTATTTATTTCAAAATCAAATCCTGGCTCCGCCAAGATACGCAAACGTTCTTTTCCGCCTGGAAGGACATCCGCGATATTCAAGCCCTTATTCCCTTCATGGAAACCTCCTTCCATTTGGTTGGCAGCAGTTGCGCCGCCCCATAGGAATCCTTGTGGAAATACTGTTTGGTTTGTCATAATCTATCTCTCCTTTTACGATTTAAGATGCTTCTTTAGAAGTGGTTGCAGGTACTGCCAAATCCAGTACGGCTTCACCGCTGTTTACAGTGCCTTCTACAAGTGCTGTGACATCTTCATACTCGGCAGTATTTGTGATGATGACAGGTGTGATAACGTCATATCCCGCTGCTTGAATGGCTTCTATATCAAAGGTTACCAGCTTCTGCCCTTTTTGAACTTTATCGCCTGATGCGATATGAGCTGTGAAATGTTCTCCATTCAATTTCACTGTATCGATACCAACATGGATCAGTACCTCTGCGCCATTTGTACTTTTCAAGCCAATGGCATGTTTTGTTGCAAATAACGTAACTACTTCACCATCTACAGGAGATACAACTTCACCTTTTGACGGTAAAATTGCTGTACCTTTGCCCATGATTTCCTGCGCAAATGTCGGGTCACTTACCTCTGAAAGCGGGCGAACCTCTCCTGCAAGCGGACTAGCTATGACTTCGGATGCTTTCTCTGAATCTGTTTCTTCTGCTGTATCTACTATTTTTTCTTCTGCCGTTGTTTCCTCAGCTGGTGCCATAACGTCCTCAAATCCCATGATCCATGTGACAGCAGCTGCTGCAACGAATGCAAGGACAAGACCGAGAATAGCAAAGATGAACTCTGGACCTACGAAAGTCGGGATACCCGGAAGTCCTGCCATACCGGCAACGATATAGGCTTTTACATCTGTGAGTGCATATAGTAACCCACCTGCAGCAGCACCAATCAAGGCTGCAACGAATGGTTTCTTCAATCGCATATTGACACCGTACATAGCCGGCTCTGTAACACCCATCGTTGCTGTTAAAGCAGTCGTGAAGGACAGCGACTTGAATTTCTTATTTTTGGATCGCATTGCAACTGCGAATGCAGCACCTGCCTGACCAAAGTTGGCTAGGAACATGGCCGGGATCATATAATCGTACCCGTTCACTGCAATATTGTTCAGCATGATCGGAACCAGTGCGTAATGCATACCAGTTATGATGATAAGCGAGAACGTACCAGCAAGCAGGATCATCGCAATAATTCCAGCATTCTGGAACAAGAAGTTCGTTCCTGTAGACAAGTAGTTACCGGCTATAGCTCCAAGCGGCCCTACCGTAATCAAGGTAACTGGCACTACAACTAATAAAGTCACTGTCGGCACAACAATCAGCTTCAAGGAGGCATGTGTCACCCGGTCTACCCATTTCTCTACATAAGACGCAATCCAGATAGCCAGCAAGATCGGTATAACCGTAGATGAATAGGTTGCGACGGTTACTGGCAATCCGACAAAGGAAATAGATCCTCCTTCTGCGAACATGGCTGTCAGCGTCGGATGCAGGATGGCAGCTCCTATCGCAGCGGCCACATACGGATTTGACCCGAATTTACGTGCTGCACTGATTGCCAGCAGTATCGGCAGGAAGTAGAATGCACCGTCTCCGATTACAGTCAGGATTTGATATGTTTGCGAGGCTTCTTGCAGCCAGCCGAATGTCACCAGCAAAGCCGCAATACCCTTGATCATACCGGCACCGGCAATCGCCGGCAGAATCGGCGTGAATACACCGGAAATGACGTCGAAAATAGAGCTGATTATATTCTTCTTTTGTTTCGTTTCGCCTTCTGCACTCTTCGATTCACTTAAACTGCTATTGGCGATGATTTCTTTATATACCTTTGGAACCTCATTGCCAATGATCAGCTGGAACTGACTTCCGCTTATGTTGGAACCTAAAACACCATCCACCTGCTCCAAGCTTTTACGATCTGCTTTACTGTTATCGTACAGATTGAAGCGCAGGCGTGTCATACAATGAATGACACTTTGAACATTCGATTCTCCACCTACCAATTGCAAAATTTCTTCTGCTGTTTTACGATGATTCATGATAGACCCTCCATTCGGGGATATTATGATGAGGATAAAGGATGCCGCCTTTATCCTTTTTTTGATAAGCTCTGGGTTTTGGTACACAAAAAAACCCAAACTACACCCCGTGCACAGAGTTGCCCCTGCTCTCGGAATATAATTTAGGTTTTGCCTGCTTATCAGTAACAATCCTAAAGGATGGTTGTATGCTGTTGTACAAACTCAATTTATCATGTGAGCGGATTGTTGTCAACGCTTACATGATAATTTTTTTATCTCGTTCATAAGATTACGTATGCAAAGCGTCTTTCAGTACAGAAGCCCCCTCTGCCACAGCCTGGTATGCTTCTTCCACATAAGCAGTAAAGCCAGCGAAGCCATGAATCAATCCATCGTAGTTCTTCGTAAACACATCGACACCTTCTTGCTTCAGTTTGGCAGCATAATTCTGCGCCTCATCCCGCAGTGGGTCATATTGAGCTGTCAAAATCGCTGCAGGCGGCAATGTATGCAGCAATTCAGAACGTATCGGCGATGCATACGGGTTGAAACGATCTGCTTCTGTCCGGTAATAATGGCTGCGGAACCAATTCATCAAACGTTTGGTCAATAAATAGCCTTCCGCGTTTTCACGTAAAGAAGCTGGCTCTTCTCCGATATAACCCGTAGATGGGTACAAAAGCAATTGAAATACGGGTTTATGTCCGCTTCGCTCTTCAGCCAGCAGGCACACAACCGTTGCGAGATTACCACCTGCACTATCTCCTCCCACGGCAATCTTATCTTCTTCGATTCCTAAACGCTCTGCATTGGCACTCACCCCTTGAAAAGCTTCATAGGCGTCCTCCACTGCAGCAGGGAATTTATGTTCAGGCGCCAGCCGGTAATCCACCGAGATAACGGTGCATTCTGCCAGGTTGGCAATCTCACGGCAAGTTGCATCATGCGAATCGATGCTGCCGACAACCCAGCCACCGCCATGATAAAAGACGAGGGCGGGCTGCGCCTTATTTTCAGAACGGTAGATACGGATTGGCAGCGTTCGATCATTTAATTCGATCTGGCAATCTTCTACTTTTGCCACTTCTTGTTTCGGTACATCATCTTGCATTCTGGCTTGATTTCGAAACTGCTCGGGTGAAACAGATTCAAGCGGTATCGGCTGAGCATTTACTTCTTTCAAAAATGCCTGTATTTTTGGATTCAATCCCATGACACTTCCCCCTTTTTATTCCTATTCATTTTTCCACTATCTTACTGCATTTTAAACATGGGTGCATTGCAGCAACACCAGCCAAGGTTTACAATTAGATAACTCGATAATGATGGAGGTACAGCATGTGAAGAAATCAACGTATATCTGGTTAGGCATCGCTTTATTCGCAGCAGCACTTAATTTACGTCCAGCAATCAATTCCATTTCTCCGCTTATTGAAATCATTCAATCTGAATTAGATATGAATGCTTCCAGTGCAAGTCTGCTCACTTCCATACCTGTTTTATGTATGGGCATCTTTTCGCCGGTTGCTGCCAAATTGGCCAATCGTTTTTCGCTTGAATACGTAATTGGCTGGTCCTTGGCCGTCATTGGCGTTGGTACCATCATTCGTCTTTTCACTCATACTTCTTTCTTCTTATTGATCACAGCTTTCTTGGCAGGCATCGGTATTGCAGCTGCCGGTCCGCTGCTTTCCGGTTTCATAAAAAAATATTTTCCTGATAATAGTGCAATCATGATCAGTATTTATACCGCCGCTCTAGCTGTTGGAGCTGGTATAGCTTCCGGAGGCGTCGCACCCATTCAGCATGTATTCGAATCATGGCAAATCGCTCTGGCTGCTTGGTCAATATTAGCACTGCTTGCCATAATCATTTGGGTCCTCGTCGTGTTGCCTCAAAAAAAGAAAGACAGGGCAATTCAAACATTCGGGGGCGCAGACAAATTGCCATGGAACCAATGGAATGCCTGGCTGCTCACCTTCTCTTTCGGCGGGATGGCGTTCATTTTCTATTCTTTGACTGCCTGGCTTCCCCCTATCGTAGAAAACATGGGGTACAGTAAAGTTTATGCAGCCAACCTGCTCGTCATTTTCATGGTTCTGCAAGTACCAGCTAACTTAGCTATACCTTATCTGCTGAAAAGAATTCCAAGCCGCCTGTTCTGGCTTGTAACGGCTGCCATATTCGAACTGATCGGCTTTGGAATGATTTTAATATCCTTCTTGCCTTGGCTGGCCGCTTGCTTCATCGGTCTTGGTGCTGGCGGTTTGTTCGCCATGAATCTGCTGCTCCCGATTGATGTGACAACTACCCATCAGGCAGCTGCCTCTTGGTCTGCCATGATACAGGCAGTTGGTTATGTCATCGGATCATTTGGTCCAATTATTCTAGGGGCAGTCAATGATATAACCGGAAGCTTTTCTTATTCCATCTTTGTATTGATAGCTGTGAATCTTTTCATGATTGCAATGCAGGTTTTCTCTGTCAAACGGAACTTCAAACAAGAAAAACTAGCCTCCTAACCAATAATTGGATGATTAGCAGTTTGCTAGATTGGGTATCTTATTACTACAAACCCAATCACAAGGAGGATTCAAATCATGAGTTCATTAACAAAAGAGATTTTCACAACATATGCCGAGGAAGATACATTCGAGCTGGAACCATACTTAGATCATCTGTTTGAATTGAATGAAGAAGAATCCGATAACGAATAAATGAAAAAGAAGCAGCGGCTTGCGGAACCGCTGCTTCTTCTTATCCGCCTTGTTTCTCCTGCTGCCCTTCGAGAATCTTCTTCTGTACAAAGCGCAGATGATCATACATTGCTGTGTGCGCTTTGTATGCATCTCTTTCCTTCAGTGCCTCGTAGATACGTTTATGGTAAGCCACCGTCTTTTCTTTTTCCCTGACTATGATATGGTTATTGATTTTCGCATGATAAAGAAGCAGCGAATGGATCATGCCATCAAGTATCAAGTTATTAGCACTTAAGGCTATGATCCGGTGGAATCGTTTATCAGCTTGTCCGTAATTATTGTCCTTTGATTCTTCGATCTCCACAATCGTTTCATACAGTTCTTCCAGCTGTTCATCGGTGATCTTTTCCGTTGCGATTGTGACCAGCCCGAGTTCCAATACGATCCTTGCTTCGATGATTGCCTGGATATTATCGCTCGCCAAGTTAAGCATATCGGAAAAAGGTGCTGCACCGACCTTCAGGTTGAAGTAGGTGCCTTCCCGCGTCTTACGCGTGATGATGCCGAGTGTTTCCAATGCACTCAAGGCTTCACGCAGAACAGTCCGGCTCACTCCGAGGATCGTGATGAATTCCGCTTCGGTAGGCAGCTTATCCCCAGGTTTCAGCTGACCGCTTGATAGCAGATGCAGAATCCGTTCCACCACTTGCTTGGATAATGTTTTCCTATTAACGTGCTCCACATTCATTTGCAATGGGTCTCTATCCATCATGTCCAACACCTTTAATATGTGATAAACCTATGATACTGGGAATGACACGAAATTACAAACGCATACAAAAGAGCCGCCCAGCTGTGGAACGGCCCCCAGATCCCTCATCGTACAAGGCAAGGTTTCTTATTGTTAAACTTCCAATCCTTAATCAAATATTGCATTGCAACAGCATCATTCCTAGCGCCAAGTCCCATGGATTTATACAGCTGGTGCGCCTTTGCCACTTCCTCCAAATCTATCTCTATTCCCAGACCTGGCTTATCAGGAACTGCAATTTTTCCTTCAGCTATCTCATATGGCTCTTTTGTCAGACGCTGTCCATCCTGCCAGATCCAATGCGTATCGATAGCGGTGATGTTGCCAGGAGCTGCTGCGGCAACATGGGTGAACATAGCTAATGAAATGTCAAAATGGTTATTGGAATGCGATCCCCAGGTGAGTCCCCATTCATGACACATTTGTGCGACACGCACAGAGCCTTGCATCGTCCAGAAATGCGGATCTGCAAGCGGAATATCAATTGATTGAGACTGGATGGCATGCCCCATCTGTCGCCAGTCGGTCGCAATCATATTCGTGGCTGTCGGCATACCGGTAGCTCTCCGGAATTCCGACATGACCTCCCGGGAAGAGTAGCCATTTTCTGCTCCACATGGATCCTCTGCATATGCCAGGATATCATGCTTGCCTTTACAAAGACGAATTGCTTCCTCCAGGGACCAAGCTCCATTTGGGTCGAGTGTAATCCGAGCATCTGGGAATCGTTTAGCCAATGCCTCGATTGCCTGGATTTCTTCTTCACCAGCCAAGACGCCTCCCTTAAGTTTGAAGTCCCGGAATCCATACTTTTCATACGTTGCCTCCGCCAGACGAACAACTGCTTCTGGCGTCAATGCTTCTTCATTTCGCAAACGGAACCAATCACATTTTGCATCGGATTCCTCTTTGTAAGCCAGATCCGTCTGCTTGCGATCGCCGATGTAGAACAAATAGCCGAGCACATCCACTTCACTTCGCTGCTGTCCTTCCCCAAGAAGTGCAGCCACCGGAACTTGCAAAAATTTGCCGAGCAAATCAAGAAGGGCCGCTTCCAGGGCTGTCACAGCATGAATCGTTGTACGCAAATCAAAAGTCTGTTCACCCCGGCCGCCTGCATCTTGATGGGCAAATTGCTGTCTTACTTGATTGAGGATGGCTTGATAAGAAGCAATCGACTCGCCTATAACCAATGATTTCGCTTGTTCAAGTGTTTGTCGGATCTTCTCTCCTCCAGGTACCTCTCCGACACCGACTGCTCCGGTCGTGTCTTTTAGAATCACGATGTTACGCGTAAAGTACGGACCATGTGCACCGCTCAGATTCAGCAGCATGCTGTCCTGCCCAGCAACCGGGATAACTTGCATTTCCGTAATGGATGGCACATGATGCGACTTCCCGGCTCTCACATTCTCTGTCATTTGATTCATCTTGCAATCCCCTCCGATTATTTTGTTGGCGCTTCCAATTCGACGCGTTCTATTTTCCCAACGATGAATAAATAGCTTAGAATGGCAACTAGCGCATTGGCACCGACGAAGATAAGTGCGCCATTGAAGGAACCTGTCGCGTTGACGATATACCCGATGATGATCGGTGTCGTGATGGAAGCGATGTTTCCGAATGTATTGAAAAGCCCTCCGCTGACACCTGCTGTCTGCTTCGGCGAAGTATCGGACACGACTGCCCAGCCCAATGCCCCAAAACCTTTTCCGAAGAAAGCAAGCGACATGATGACCACGACAAGCCATTCAGCATCCACAAAGTTACAGATGATCATACTGCAGGAAAGCAGCATCCCAATGATGATCGGCGTTTTACGCGCGATGGTCAAGGAAAGGTTCTTGCGGAGAAGGAAATCCGAGAACATCCCGCCAAGGATTCCGCCAAGGAAACCACATATCGCCGGCAGGGATGCAATGAATCCAGCCTCCAAGATCGACATTCCGCGCCCTTGTACCAGGTAGACAGGAAACCAAGTCAAGAAGAAATAAGTCAATGTCGTAATACAATATTGTGCAATGTAAATACCAATCAACATCCGCTTCTTTAATAATTGCTTAATGAAGGGCCACTGTGACTGCTTCTCCTTGGAACTTTCACCTTCCTTCTTTTGATCCATATCGACTACTCCGCCGCCTGCTTCGATATAGTCGATTTCAGCCTGATTTGCTCTAGGATGTTCTCGCGGATTACGGATAACTTTCAGCCAAACCAGTGCCAAAACGATACCGATGGCTCCCATTACGTAAAAGACGGATTCCCAGCCGAATCTGTATGTCAGCCAACCCATCAGCGGTGAGAAGATGACTAGAGCAAAATACTGTGCTGAATTGAAAATGGCGGATGCCGTTCCACGTTCCTTGCTTGGGAACCAGGCTGCCACGACCCGGCTGTTCCCCGGAAAAGATGGCGCTTCGGAGAACCCGACCAGGAAACGGAGCGCAAACAAGACAATAATCGCTGTTCCGCCTGCAAAGAATCCGATTGCCCCTTGGAGTAGAGTGAAAATCGACCAAAACAGGATACTCATTCCGATAACAAGCTTTGATCCAAACTTATCGAGTAATATCCCGCCTGGTATCTGCCCGATCACATAAGCCCAGCCAAATGCGGAGAATACATACCCCATACTGACTGCGTTCAGGCCCAGATCCGACTGCAAGGCATCCCCTGCTATACTGATTGTCGCTCGGTCAGCATAGTTGACAGATGTGACTAGGAACAACATAAAGACGACAAACCAACGAACCTTCGACTTTTTCATCTGAGCATCGTGCAGGTTATCTCTGATTTTATCCATATCGTTCATTCCTCCGCCGCTTTATTGTAAGCGTTGTCATCATTGAGTATGGAAAAGGGCTTGATCTGCCCTTTTACCCTTTAACAAAAACTGTCTTGATGCTGGTGAAGAATTCTTTGGCTGCTTCACCCTGTTCCCTGGAATGGGAGCTTGACTGCTTCATGCCGCCAAATGGAGCTTGCAGTTCCACACCAGCACTTTCAGCATTCACCCGGATTAGACCTGCTTCCATATCTTCGGCGAACTGCAGGAAGCGTCCAATATTTTTTGTGAAGATAGAGGCACTCAATCCGAATTTGACATCATTCGCCACATCTATCGCTTGTTCCTCCGAATCCACTTTGATCAACGCGATGACAGGACCGAATATTTCCTCCTGTGCAATCACCATATCATTTGTGACGTCTTCAAAAATGGTCGGCTGGACATAATAGCCCTTCTCGTAATCCCCATCTGTCAGCTGTTCTCCGCCTAGAATAAGCTTTGCCCCCTCTTCTATTCCTGTTTGAATATAACGAAGGCAATTTTGCAGCTGTGCTTCGCTTGCAATCGGACCGAGCCACACCTCTTGCTCGAGGCTGTTCCCGATGGTGATATCCTTTGTTTTCTCAATCAGCTTTTCACGGAATGCATCATAAATCGGCGCTTCAACGATGACCCTGCTTGTTGCCGTACATTTTTGTCCTGTGGAACGGAAAGCACCGCTGATCGTAGCATCCACCGCCTGCTCGATATCTGCATCAGCGGCAATTATCACCGGGTTTTTCCCTCCCATCTCCAGCTGATACTTGGCACCTCGTTCCAACGCCGTCAAGCCAATACCTTTTCCGACATTATTGGAGCCAGTAAATGTAATACCATGCACCTTTGGATGTTCGGCCAACCCTTTCCCGATGACGGATCCCGCTCCGGTGACAAGATTGATGACTCCTTTCGGGAAACCGGCCGCTTCAAAACATTCGGTTATTTTGATGGCTGTAATCGCTGTCTCGGATGCCGGCTTGAATACAACTGCATTACCATAAACAAGCGCAGGGGCCATCTTCCAAATAGGAATTGCAACCGGGAAATTCCAAGGTGCAATGACACCGACGACACCCAACGGTACACGCGTCGTATACATGAAAGCACTGGCATCAGTTGAAGGAATGACATCACCAGTCTTACGCATCCCTTCACCCGCATAAAATTTCAATATAGCAATTCCACGCTGTGTCTCGCCGCGAGCTTCTGGCAATGTCTTTCCCATTTCTTTTGTTGCAGTTACTGCAATTTCTTCGGCACGTTCTTCCAAGATTGCTGCCGCCCGGTAAAGGAATTCGCCTCTTGCAGCCCCGGACAGGCTACTCCAATCCTTCCTTGCAGCATCCGCCGCTTCCACAGCCGCTTCCAAATCTGCTTTCGTGGAACTCTGGACCCTGCCTACTGGATTGTTTGTATCTGCTGGATTGATAACGGTAATTTGCTCTGCTGATGCTGATTCCTGCCATTCACCATTGATAAAGTTACGATACACATTCGTTGTTATATTAGTTGCCATGTATTAACTCCCCTTTATCTCTGAGATTTTCTCCTTGCGCGGATATTTTTCCAATGCTTTCGCAAGAATCCGTTCCATTTCCTTGTAGTGCTCCTTGGTAACAGGTACGACTGGAGGACGCACATAACCTCTTGTGTTCAAACCGATGATCTCCATGCCTGCTTTGATCAAGGCAACCGCATAGCCTTTTCGCTGTTTGCGTATACGATTGATCGGCAAGATGACATCAGCATATAAATCATCCAATGTACTTTGGTCTCCTGCTAGCAGCGACTCGTAATACAATCGGGAAATATGCGGGATATAATTTGAAATGGCTGAAGAATATGTTGTGATTCCCAGAGGCAAATAGGCAGGCATTGTCACTTCCGCCATCGGCATACCATTCAGGAAATCCACCCTTCCTTTGAATTCCTGCGTGAGGCAGATATTCAACTCCATATTCCCGATTCCATCTTTTATCCCCTTCAATTGAGGATAAGCTGTCAACCGTCTTACTGTGTCGATGGAATAAACTGCGTTATCCCTTTGGTAGAGAATCGCATCCATAGTTGGAGCACTATCAAATATTTCTTTGGCGTATTGATAAAGCCCTTCCTGCTCACCATGAATCAGATAAGGCGGAAGCAGCAAATAACCAGCTGCACCCTTCTCCGCTGATAATGCAGCTAGTTCAACAGCAGTCCGAAGATTTCCACCTACTCCTGTATAAATCGGCACCTTGCCTGCAACTGCTTCAATCGCTGTATCCAGCATCACTTCGTACTCGGCTCGATCCAGGGATTGAAACTCACCCGATCCGCAAGCAATATAAATGGCATTCAAACCTTCCTCTACGAGAAAACGAATATTCTCGAACAATGCTTGCTCATCAAGTTTTCCTGTTTCGGTAAATGGTGCTACCGGAAATCCTAAAATACCTTTGGCTATTCCTGTTGATTGTCCCATTGCGTACCTCCTCAAGTAAGCGTTATCAATCTATTTGTTTAATTGTATTACAAATAGACAAAAGTGCAAATGATTTTTATGTATGGAAAAATGACAGGCGAAAATAATGATATAATGCAAGTATTGGACCGCCCTATACTTTGCAACACATACAATAAATACAGCACAAAAAAAGGGACCTTATCCCTAATGATGTTTGGATCCGCCCTACTTCCAATCACCCCCATAATGAAACCACCGGACATTTTTTTGCACAAAAAAAGAACCCTAAGGCTCTTTTCCATACGCTGAAATCCTGCTGGATGAAACCGGGAAAAATTTATTCGAAGGCACATAATGTGGGATTGTCCCAAACCTCCTCATCATGATCGCATTCCAAGCCAGGAACCAATTCCGTTCCTCCTGCAGGCCATCGAGTATCATTGGTGTCACTACAATCTGTCCGTCAAAAAGATGAGCAGTAAGCACAGCGAGGCTTTTAAATCCTCTGTCAGCTCATAATCAGCAAAAATGGTTTAAATAGCTTGTCCACATTGCTGTCACCTGCCATCAGATATAGGACAGCGAGCCCTGCAATAATATTGCATTCCGGATGCTGTCACGCAAATTTTGATACTTGAATTCGTGATCTTCATCGTGGAATTTGATATACAAGGTCATCCTCCTTCCATAAACCGCTGATTCGATCAGCAGGATTTTTTTCTTCCTTTAAAGGCAAACAAAAACCCCATCCAGCGGACAGGGTTCAAGTTTTCAGGAAGATGTATAAGATCCTCCATTGATATGGATTGCTTGACCAGTCATGTACGAAGCTTCATCGGAAGCAAGCATCACATACGGCCAAGCATGTTCGGAAGGCTGACCTGGACGTCCCATCAAACTATCCTGACCGAATTGTTCAATCTTATCCTCACCGATTGTGGCCGGGATGAGCGGCGTCCAAACCGGGCCAGGCGCCACGGAATTGGCGCGGATGCCTTTTTTGATAAGACTTTGGGCGATACTGCGCGTCCAAGCAGTGATAGCACCTTTTGTCGCGGAATAATCCATGAACATCGGATTGCCTCGGTAAGCATTGATGGAAGATGTACTGATAATCGAGTCTCCTGCTTTCATATGTCGTACAGCAGCTTTGGTAAGATAAAATTGCGAGAAGAAGTTGACACGGAATACTTCCTCAAATTGCTCCGAGGAAATTTCAAGCACATCTTCCCGCACATATTGGATGGCGGCATTGTTGACGAGAATATTGATTTTGCCGAATTCCTCCACTGTTTTCTCGACCAAGCTGATGCAATGCTCTTCATCCTTGATGTCGCCCGGCAGCAGCAGACAACGCTTGCCTTCTGCTTCCACAAGACGTTTTGTTTCTTCGGCATCTTCTGTTTCATCGAGGTAGGAAATCGCAACATCTGCTCCTTCCTTCGCATAAAGGACTGCCACAGCTCGCCCGATACCGGAATCACCGCCAGTTATAAGCGCAGCTTTTCCTTCCAATCTGCCGACTCCCTTGTAATCCAGCGGCTGATGCGGTAACGGATCCATCTTCGCTTCAATCCCTGGCTGACGATCTTGCTGGTGTTTACTTGTTGTACCATTCATCATATCTTTCGGTTCCATAAAAATGTCTCCTTTGCATCGTGATTGATACAATACTTTTCCACATTGACACTGCTGTGAAACGTGAAACCGAAAGCTTTCAAGGCATCAGCAAAAGTCATCACCTGTCTACGCGAAGCACCTTCACCTCATAAGAATGCAACCGCTGCACACCCGAAAGCGACCCTCCATCCAATACATCCTCATACACTTGATCCAGCTGTATATCTTTTTCTTCCTCATTGAAATTCATGACAAACACGAACAAGGACTTTGTATTGCACCGTACTTGGATGGAGACCCCATCCGGCTTTGTAATGCCAACCGGAGGCAAGACTCGTTCCGCAGCCAGCAGTTGTCCATAAAAGTCCTCCTGGAAAGCATCCTCCAACCTTCCGCCGATGTAATAAGCGACGCCTTTTCCGTACACATGCTCGGTGATAGCCGGGGTCCCCGCGTAGAAATCCTCTTCATAGACACCTTTGGCCGTTGCGCCGGCAAGATCAAGTACCGTGGCATAATCCTTCAATTCATAATGCTTCCCTTCATAAAATACTTTATTGCAATCATGCGGATAAAGGGTGTCTGTTTCAGTTGGCCGAATGCCGAAAATCTCTGCTAGTTTTTCATGCCATGAACCTTTATGCACAAGATCGTGCTCATTTACAACACCGCTGATATATGTCATGACAAGTTTCCCGCCATTTTTAACAAATGCTTCAAGTTTTGCTGCTGTCCGATCTTCCATCATATAAAGCATCGGAACAACCAAAAGCTTATATTGGGAGAAATCATGATCTTTCATGATGACATCCACTGGAATATCACGCTTCCAAAATGGGCGGTAATGTGCATGCATTGTCTGGATGTACTGCTTGGAATCCAGACCGTAGCCTTGGGCATCTTCCAACGCCCAGTCGTTTTCCCAATCATAGAGCAATGCCACTTCTGCTGTACGATGAGTTCCCTTAAGTGCAGCGAGTTTCTCCATTTTCTTGCCTAGTTCTGCAACCTCCCGGAATACACGGTTACCCGGTGAACGATCATGATCGACGACCGCCCCATGAAATTTTTCCGTTGACCCTCTAGACTTTCGCCATTGGAAGTAAAGAATGCTATCCGAGCCATGAGCGAGCATCTGCATCGAGGCAAGGATATGCATGCCAGGGCGTTTTGCTTTGTTGACAGGATGCCAGTTGACCATGCTCGGTGTGTTTTCCATCAAGAGGAATGGCTGATTCTTCATCGTCCGGTATAAATCGTCAATGAATCCAACCTTCATCGCAAGCTCTGCTGTTGTTTCCCAATCATTATGCCAAGTCGGATACGCATCCCAGCTGATCACATCGATCTTATCTGCAAAACGATTATAATCCAGTCCCCGGAATGGAATCAGGTCGGGGGTATCCGCCATGAAATTCGTTGTAACAGGAATATCCGGTGTGATTTCGCGGATCGGGACCAATTCATTTTCCATGAAACGGACAGTTTGATCAGTCACGAACCTCCGCCAATCCAAACGCAATCCGTGAACGCCATCTTCCCCATTCGGCGACGGAGATTCCACCTGCTCCCATTCTGTGAACGTATGACTCCAAAATGGTCCCCACCAAGCATCATTCAAAGCTTCCAGATTTCCATCATAACGTTCTTTGAGCCATTCCCGAAAAGCAACCTGACAGCGTTCGCAATGACAATCACCGCTATATTCATTGGAGATATGCCATAACAGCAAAGCCGGATGATCTCCATATCTTTCCGCCAGCTTGCGGTTGATAGTTTGGGTCTTATCCAAGTACGTCGGTGAGGAAAAACAATGATTATGCCTGCCTCCATGCAGTTGCTTTACACGCTCGGCATTCACCCGCAAGACATCAGGATATTTCCGGGACATCCATGCAGGACGTGCACCGCTTGGTGTAGCTAAAATCACTTTGCCGCCAAAAGCATGAATATCATCGAAAACCTTATCCAGCCATTCAAAATTGTATACACCTTCTTCCGGCTCCAAAGCACTCCATGCGAAGATACCGATCGAGAAAGTGTTGGTATGCGCCAATTTCATCAGTTCAATATCTTCTTTAAGGACATCCGGGTACTTCAGCCATTGGTCAGGATTATAGTCTCCTCCGTGCAGTAAAAATGGTGCTTTCAAGTTGCGCTTCGTCTGACTCATTTTCTTCTCTCCCTTTTTTTGATTTATCCTTTCGTTCCGCCTGCCGTCAGTCCCGAAACAAAATTCCGCTGCAGCAGCAGGAAGACGATGGCAATCGGTATACTGATCAGGATGGCCCCGGCAGCGAACGTCGTATAGCTGGCACCCATTACCTCGTTGACTAAGTTGAATAATCCAATCGGCAGCGTATATGCCTCTGTCGTGCGCAGGATCACAGACGACAGAACAAAATCTCCTAACGGCACCGTGAACCCATTCATGGCGACAACTGCCAGCATCGGCTTCGACAATGGCATGATGATCTGCCAGAACGTACGGGTAAAGCTGGCGCCATCGATTCGTGCACTTTCATCAAGCTCCATCGGAATGGAATCCATATAGCCCTTCATCAAATACGTATTCATCGGAATCAAGCCCCCGATATACAGCAGGATCAAAAGCCAATGACTGTTGATCATATCCAGCATTTGCGCGAGCACAAAGATAGCGATCAGCGCGGAGAATTGCGGGATCATCTGCAGCAGCAAAAAGATGGTCAGTGTGTTCTTCCTTCCTTTAAAGCGGAAACGCGAGAAGGCATAGCCTGTGAACGATACACTGATAATGGCGCCGATCATGGTGAAAAAGCTGATTTTGACCGAATTCACATACCACTGCACATAAGGAAGGGACGCAGAGCCCTCGAACAGTTCTTTATAGTGAGCCAGCGTCGGATTCTTCGGGATGATGGAGGTACTGATCAAGCTGTTTCCAGGATTGAAGCTGGCGCCGATCGTCCACGCAAGCGGATAAAGGATCAAGATCGACATCACGATCAGTACGCCATAGGAAAGCGTAAGTCGAATCAAACGGGATCGGTTGCGCATGGCTCATGCTCCTTCCTTGAATGTACTGGATTTTCGGAACTGCCATAAAGCAATGGATACGACAACAACAGATAACATGATGGTCAAGGCGGCTGCCAAAGCATATTGGCTGGACTGCATCGTCAGTTTATAGATCCAGGAGACAAGTATATCCGTACCGCCGGCGGTTGAATCAGGAACTGCTGGCCCACCCGCATTGAACAGATAAATAATATTGAAGTTATTAAAGTTGAAAGTGAACTGTGTGATGATGATTGGTGAAATGGATAATAGAATCATAGGCATTGTAATGTGACGGAACTTAGAGAAAACAGATGCCCCATCAATTGTAGCCGCCTCATACAGATCCTCTGGTATCGATTGCAGCACGCCTGTGGTTACCAGGAAAATATACGGAAACCCAAGCCACCCCTGCATCATAATCAGCGCAAAACGAGCCCAGTTCGGATCTGTCAGCCAAGGGATTGCATCCATGCCGAGCGCAGCAAGAATATCATTGTTTACTGCTCCGAAACTGTCATTGAACAACCCCGCAAAGATCAATATGGTGACAAAACCCGGCACTGCCCAAGGCAGGACCAGAATCGTGCGGAAGAGTTTTTTGAAACGGATTTCCTTTTGATTGACGACAACAGCCAGAAAAATCCCTAGTGCTACCTGCAGTGTGGAAGCGACAATCGTCCAAACGATGGTCCATGCAAGAACATCGAAGAAAGTAGAGCGCCATATATCGACGGTGAAAATTTCCTTGAATGTGCTGAAGCCGACCCATTCCACGAGTTTAGCTGGTGGTGAATTATATAAATCATAATTTGTAAAAGCGATGGCGAAGCTGAAAAGAATCGGGAATACGACTGCGAACAATAAGAGCAGGAATGCCGGTCCGCTGATCAAATACGGATAGCCCTTCAGCAACACGTGCTCATACTGCTGCCGGAGTGTATACAGCGCCTGTTTGTTATCACGCATGACACCCGTCTTATAGGCATCCCGTAAATTCAGATAATAAACAATCAAACCTAGGAAGATGACGATCAATGCGATGAGGCCCTCTGCCAGCAGGAAAATGGAATTGTCTCTCGGTATTTCTGTACCAAGCGTGACAATTCCCCACAACCCCATATTCAATAAATCCTTGAAAGCGATAAAAAATGAAATGGTGATCAGCAAAAACAGTAATCCTTTTAGCCATTGCCGATGATAGAACTGCCCGAAACCTGGTACAATCGAGAGCAACAATGCCACTTTGCGATGCTGCATGCCCATTCCTCCTCTTACGTAGAAAATACGCACCGGCACAATGCCGGCACGTCTTTATCATTTTCCGCCATGATTTGCCTCGATTTGACCTTTGATGGATTTCACCGCTTGGTCTAGTGCTTCCTGCGGCTCTGATTTTCCAGTAGCAATCGTCTGCAGAGCAGCGTCTGTCGGTTTCCATACCTCATTCATTTCCGGTATACCAGGTGTCAGATCTGAGAATTGTGATTGTTCCGCTATCGCTTTGGACGCATCGCTTTCCATCACTTCCTGGTCTTCTGCCAATGCTTTCACTGCTGGAACTTCTTTTGTCTTTTCATACCGAACCTTCGATACTTCTTCACTGCTTAAATATTTGACTAGCTCTTCTGCCAGCTCGGCATTCTTGGAGAAAGTACTTACGTTGTAGCTTTTGACACCAATGAATGCCCGCATATTCTCCCCATTGGATAATTTCGGCAAAGAAGCAATGCCATAGTCGACACCCGCTGTTTCAAATGGTTCCAGGTTCCATGGGCCCGATATGATGGCAGCAGCTTTTCCTTCCGTAAACAGCGATTCAATGACGTTGATTCCCTGCTCACCCACAAGACCGGATGGGAAGAGCTTCTCATCGTAGAACCGTTTGATTTCATTCGCGCCCTCCACAGCCCCTTCATTGTTCAAGCCGATATCTTCCGGGTTGAATGTACCATCACTGTTCTTGCCAAAGACATATCCGCCATAGCCGCTCAGCACACTGTTGGCGTAATACGTTTGGTCGAACAGCGCCAAAAATCCATATTGCTCTCCTTGCCTCACTTCCTTGGAATAATTGAACCACCCTTCCAGATCCTCCGGCAGTTCGTCTTCGGATATAAGCGCTTTGTTGTAGTAAAGCATCGTCGTTTCCACAGCTTTCGGCAGACCATAAACTTTCCCTTCAACCATTTGGGATTGCATGGCTGACTCTGTATAAGTCGATTGCAGTGTTTCATCAACCGCTATTTCCTTGACCAAGCCCTCTGCGACAGCAGAACCCATTTGATCTCCTGGCATCGTGAATACATCCGGACCGGACCCAGCCGGCCCATCCAAACGTAAATCCTCCAATTGCTGTGCATAATTCTTCTCGACGATTTCCACCGTCACATCATGTTCTTTTTCAAACTCAGCAACTGCTTCTTCAATACCAATGGCCTTCTCTTTATCTTCCCAAATGACTAATTTGTCGCTTTTCCCTGATTCACTTCCATCTGATCCGCTCTCTTGCGGTCCACATCCAGTCAGTAGGACTCCCGTCATCAAACCCGATACCAAGCCAAGCAGCAACCTTTGCCTTTTCACTCGACCACCCCTTTTTGTAAGCGTTTGCAATGATAAACATAGCATTAAGTCAATTGGAAGTAAACAAATATTTTACTGATATAAGTAAAATATTTACGAAAACAAAAAACGACCTTTTTAGTCAGTCGTTTTCGCCAATGTGCTCTTTCTTTCGACAATTTCCCCGGTGATCAATACAGTTTTGGATACTGTCCGTTTCCCAGTAATTCGTTCCAGCAGCAAGTCGATGGCAGCCTTGCACACTTCCCCTAAATCGATGCGGAATGTCGTCAATGGAGGGGAAACATACTTCGCCACACTGATATTATTTATGCCGATAACACTTACTTGCCCAGGAATGGCAATACCATCTTCATTCAATGCCTGAAGCATACCAACAGCTATCGGATCCGCAGCAGCTACGAATGCACTCGGCAAAACTGCCAGTTCTTCGATTGCCTTTTTCATCAGGCCATACCCATTTTCAACACTGAAACCACGCCCGCAAAAGACTGAACGATCATCAAGCAAATCTTTCTGTTCCATATAGAAACGGAAGGTCTTTTCCCTAAGATCCATCTCATCTCCCATCGTATCGGGGTTTAGATAAGTTCCGCCGACAAAGCCGATTTGTCGATGTCCTTGATTCAGCAAATGGTCAATTTGCTTCCTCGTGATCCATTCCAAATCCGGCCGTACAGCATCGTAATGATCCGGATCAGGAGCCGAGTCGATGAAAACCCCATTTCCGCTCAAGGTTTGCAGCTTCTTGTGCTCTGCTTTCGTAAAGGCCCCCACTGCCAGAAAACCTTGAATAGTATCCGGAACCGCCTCCATCCCTTCCTCTTTTTTGTATAACGTCAATTCGATATTACGTTCTTTTGCACATCGTTCCAATTCTTTGCGCATTGTCTTGAAGTAGACATCCTCCAACTCTTCCGTATCCGTCACCCAATAAAGAAAGGCTATTTGCTTAATCCGAATATGCACTTCCTTCTTCCGGTAGTTCAATCTTCCCGCCACAGCAAAAATCTTATCCTTCGTTTCGTCCGTCACAGACAGACTTTCATCATGATTCAAAACTCTGGAGACAGTGGAAACGGAATATCCTACTTCATTTGCAATCTGTTTGATCGTTGCCAAAATCCTCACCTCTTCTGTTTTGATTATGACAGAGCAACCCACATCAGTAAACCTTTTACTAAAAATTATACTGAAGTAATGTATCAAGTAGTTCTTGCTTACGCCTCGTCCTTGTAGTACACTACTTGTAAACTTAGTTAATTAAATTAATAAAGTCTATTTAGGAGGCATCATGATGACCATTAATCCGAACCTGACAGCTTCATTTCAAAAAGTTTTCCAAACTGCTGAAACACCACGCCAATTCTTTGCACCTGGCAGAATCAATCTGATCGGCGAGCACACGGATTATAATGGCGGATATGTTTTTCCGGCAGCCATCTCCTATGGTACCTATGCTTTGGCAGCAAAACGTCAGGACGACATAATCAGGCTTTACAGCATGAGCTTTTCTGAAAGCGGTATCATCGAGCGATCTTTAAAAGACCTTGCCTACCGGGAAGAAGATGACTGGGCCAATTATCCAAAAGGCGTCCTGCTCTACTTACAGCAAGCATCAGATAAAATAACTTCTGGCATGGATGTTCTCTTCTATGGAGATATACCAAATGGTGCTGGTCTGTCCTCTTCTGCTTCCATCGAGCTGGTCACTGGTGTAATGGCTGACATTATGTATGAACTTGGTATGGATAGGATACCGCTTGTACAGCTGGGCCAGCGCGTGGAAAACGAATATATCGGAGTTAACAGCGGCATCATGGATCAATTTTCGGTAGGAATGGGAAAGCAAGGACACGCCATCCTGCTTGACTGCAACACATTGGCTTACGAGCATGCACCCGTGGATTTGTCTGAGCATGTCATCTTGATTGCCAATACGAATAAACAGCGCACATTATCTGGCTCCAAATATAATGAACGTCGTTCTGAATGTGAAGCTGCCCTAAAAGATCTGCAGCAGGAGTTGGAGATCAACAGTCTCGGCGAACTCACACCGGATGCATTCGAACAGTACCATAGACTGATAAGCGACCCTACCCATATAAAACGGGCACGGCATGCAGTCCTTGAGAACAACCGGACGATTGAGGCATTAAGGAAGCTGCAAAAGCATGATTTGGCCGCATTCGGGGAATTGATGAATGATTCACATCGTTCACTGCGGGATGATTATGAAGTGACCGGAAAGGAACTCGATACGATTGTCGAAGCAGCTTGGGCGCAGGATGGTGTCCTTGGAGCTAGGATGACAGGAGCTGGATTCGGCGGCTGTGCCATTGCACTAGTTGAAAAAGATAAAGTTGATGCTGTCCAAGCAGGTATCCAGCAGCATTACAAAGAAAAAATTGGATATGAGGCAACTTTCTATACCGCCACAATCGGTGATGGTGCAAAGGAATTAGCATAAAAGGAAGTGTTTATATGATTTATTCAGATATCGAGGCTTTATTGGAGCAGACTTGCAAAGAAGGTTTAATCAAGGAAAGAGATGTCATCTATGTACGCAATCAGGTGATGCACCTGCTGAAGATGACAACCTATCCGACACATAAGCTTTTGACGAGCGCCGGTTCGATTCCGGATTTAGTGGATCGAATCATCAATTATGCCGTGAAGGAAGATGTCATCGATAACATACTGGATGAGAAGGAGATGCTGGCTGCATCGCTGATGAATTGTTTCATGCCTCGTCCTTCCACTGTCCAGACATTGTTTGACAACCATTACAAGCAATCACCAGAGCAAGCAACGGATTACTTTTACAATCTAAGCAAGAACAGCAATTATATCCAAATGAACCGAATCAAAAAGAACATCTCGTATAAAGTACAGACTGAATATGGCGAGATGGACATTACAATCAACCTGTCCAAACCGGAAAAAGACCCGGAGCAAATCAAGCGTGAGCGGATGATGAAGCAGGATGATTCCTATCCTCCCTGTGTTCTATGCAAAGAAAATGAAGGCTATGTTGGCAGAGTTGGTTATCCTGCTCGTTCCAATCACCGAGTAGTCGAAATAACATTGGCAGAGGAGAAATGGTTTTTCCAATACTCCCCTTATGTTTATTACGATGAACATAGCATCATATTATCAGAAGCACATCGGGCTATGAAAATAAATGCGGACACATTCCGGAGCCTGCTTGAATTTGTGGATAAATTTCCTCATTACTTCATCGGATCGAACGCTGATTTGCCGATCGTTGGAGGTTCGATTCTCTCGCATGATCATTACCAAGCTGGTCGTTATACATTCGCTATGACCGAAGCCGAAGAACAATACACTTTCCCGATTCATGCACATTCGGATGTGAGAGCGGCTGTGCTTAAGTGGCCGATGACAGTCATCCGACTCCAAGCGGACGATCAGCAGAAACTAGCAGCGGCAGCGGAAAGCATCCTGGCTTTTTGGCGTGATTATAATGACAAAGAGGCAGCAATTCAATCACATACGGATGATACACCTCATAATACAATCACTCCTATCGCCAGAATACGTGATGGGTTATATGAACTGGATCTTGTTCTTCGTAATAATCGGACGACAGCTACCCATCCATTAGGAATCTTTCATCCGCATGCAGATGTGCATCACATCAAGAAAGAAAATATCGGATTGATCGAAGTGATGGGTCTTGCTGTATTGCCGCCCCGTCTCAAAGAAGAACTGGAGACGATCATCAATTATCTTACCGGTGAAGCAAATGAGGTCGATTCCATTCACGAAGAGTGGGCACTTAAACTTCGGGAAACATATGGATTCCTGCATAACAAACAATATGCAGAAGAAATCGTACAAAAAGAGCTCGGCAAGAAGTTCGTCCGTGTGCTGGAGGACGCTGGTGTATTCAAGGATGATACAGCCTTCCAGCGCTTCATTACAAAACTAAATCAGAAAGTGGTGTCTTCATGATCGAAAGGACTGCGCTGCAAGATGGATGGGAATTGTTCACGGTCACCAATACCAACGGGATGCGGCTGGAAGTGCTGAACTTCGGCGGCATCATCACTTCTTTAGAAGTCCCTGATAAGCATGGCAATCTGGAAAATGTCGTGTTGGGATATCGCAATTTCAAGGATTATCAAGAGAATCCGAACTACTTCGGGGCATTGATTGGCCGAGTGGCCGGACGGATACAAAATTCAAGATTCGAATTGGACGGAAAGACATACCAGTTGGATGCAAACGAAGGAAAACATCATTTGCACGGTGGTCCCAATGGCTTTCACCAAGTTCTTTGGAATGTAGAACCTTTTGAAGAAAATCAAGCAAGCAGTCTGCGGCTTTCTTACACAAGTGAGGATGGCACAGGGGGCTATCCTGGCAATTTGCAGGTAGTTGTGACCTATACTCTTACAAATGATAATCAGCTTGTAATTCTTTATGAAGCGGCTACTGATAGAAAAACGCCCGTCACACTGACAAATCATTCGTATTTCAATCTGAGCGGCAATTTGAAAAAAACCATTGCTAAACAGCAAGCAATGGTTAACAGTGACAAGTTTACGGAATTGGATGAAGAACTGATTGCATCAGGCAGATGGCTGGATACTGCTGCTTCCCCATTTGATTTACATTCTTTCAAACCGTTGGAGGATGTATTCAGTGCACCCCATGAACAGCTCCGAATCGCAGGAGAAGGAATTGACCATTATTTCTTATTCTCAGATGAGAAGAGCCCAAAAGCCGGTCTTTATGATCCTGATAGCGGACGGTTGATGACGATTGAATCGGACCAGCCCGGCCTTGTTGTATACACTGGAAACGGTCTGGACGACACGCTGGAACTGAAGGAGCGCAAGTCAGAAAAGTACCTGGGAATTTGTTTCGAAACACAGGCTTTTCCCGCTGCCTTGCATCATGACGGGTTTCCAAGTCTCATCTTGAGTCCTGATGAAACGTATCGCAGAGAGACCGTCTTAACATTCACAGTAAAATAAAAAGAGAAAAAAGCAGACACCGCTAAGATGTCTGCTTTTGTTATACCGGGACAAACAAATCGACCAATTGCAACGCTGATGCTCCTAATGCTGTCGCATGCTTTCCGTGATTACTTATCATTATCTCAGTCTGGGCTGCTTGATCGGTCAAGGCACGGCTTGCAATCTCTTTCTTAAGCGAAGGGATGATAAAAGCCGCGCTTCCCATCACACCTCCGCCAAGGATGATGCGATCCGGATTTAACAGATGTATTAAATTGACCAGACCAATTCCTAATGTTCGTCCAGTACTTTCAAGAACGGCCTGAGCGGCTTTATCTCCGGCCAAGGCTGCTTGATGGACAGCTTCCCCGTTTTCCAGTCCCGCTTGCTGCGCAATAGCAGGCCCACTCGCAAGTGTCTGCAGACAGCCGCGATTTCCGCAGGCGCATACTGCTCCATTTGGATCGATTGACATATGTCCCAACTCTCCAGCAAGTCCGGCTGCCCCATGGAAAAGCTTTCCCTGAATGATGATTCCTGCTCCGATCCCACGTCCGATGTTGACAGCCACCATACTATCCTGCATATCATATCCACCAAACCACGCTTCGCCGAGCGCCATTGCCCGTGCATCATTATCCACTTTCACCGGAATACCGAATCTATCTTCCAGCTCCTGCTTGATCGGGATATTGCGTAATCCTAAGAGAGGCGCTAGGCGGGAGTCGCCAGTTCCTGCATCGACCACTCCATGCATCGCTACCCCGATGCCAATGATTTGCTCCCTTTGCACGGAATTATCATCAAGCAGTTGTTGAATAGCTTGTACAACTTGATCCAAAAACTCCTTATTCGTCCTGACATGAAGCTGATGGGAAACACTTCCCAAAATCTCTCCTGTAAGGGAAATCAGGATACAGTCGACTGTACCAGGACCAGCATCGACGCCGATGACAAACCACTCATCAGTGCGGATGTGAAGCATCGTAGGCTTGCGGCCGCCGCTGGAAGTACCCAGCTTCCTTTCCTCTACCAGCCCTTGTTCAATCAATTCCTTGACGATGATGCTGACAGTCGGAGGTGTCAAACCTGTCTCTTTTGCGATGTCAGCACGCGAAATCGGCGCCGATATGCGAATTTTATTAAGGATCAGGGATCTATTCACTGTTTTCATCAATTGAAATGTACCACGCTGCATACGAACCGCTCCGTTATCAATATACATTCAGTATATCATGATTCAAACCGAAGCTGATATGCTCATTATTTCTTCTTTGCGCCATGGAAGTTTTGGCAGCTTGGTCTGTGATGACATAAATAGCTTATAAATATGGGTGCGCCCATGATCTTTCAGGGGTCTTGCTTTCGGATCGTCTTCGGGTTTCACGTTGAACGCACTTCCTACAATGTAGGCATCCATGTAGGCATCCCAACTGCTGTACAGTTCCATTGCCCGCTGTGCAGCCTGAAGCATCTTAGTAAATGCCTCCTGTGAAGGAAGGATGTGTAAGGCTCTGCCAACACGGCATAAATAGATGAAGTTGGCTATTTCATATGCAGTTATACCCGCTTCGGGAAGGACATGCATACTTGATTTGACAACCCAATAGCGGTAGCCATCCCAACCTGTCATCTCCATTTGCTTGACCATGGCATCCCTTTCTGACATGGATAAAGGAGCCAGGATGTTTCGCACTTCCTTGTAATGCATACTCAACTCCTTCTTTGTGAGTGCATTGATACATTGTTTCAATTCCTCAGGCGACTGTATCCCTCTATCCTTGGTCAGCTTTTTCAAGTTCAATTCACCCGTCAGTTTATCAAGAATCGGCCGGAATTCACGATGCAGATAGATTTGCACCCCCATCGCTCCAGGGTGGCACATAAATGATAAATGCCGTAAGTACTTCTCTATTTCTTTCCTATCGGTTTTCGTATTGTTGCTCATCCGGCTGCCTCCTCTTTGCTTTTCTTCTTACCCAGTAGTTTAAATGGCATGGCCAGGAGTTTGAACAGCAGATAAGGTACAATGATCAACAACCCGATAGCGAAAGAAAAGTCCAGATTAACAATACCCGGCCGCATCCGATTGCCCCACATGATACCAAGAAAAGCGACGATCAATGGAATAGCCAAGACTGCTGTCAGTACTGCCGGTGGATCGAATATCCATTCCAGCAAGCAGAATCCCAGTATGTAAATCCACCATGTTTTAATCAAGAATCCAATCCCCCCCAGCAAGGCAAAAACCACTTGGAAGAAATTCTCCTTGAACGAATACCTGGTTCTTTCCCCGCCAAATAACGGATTGAACAAATAACCCTGAAAAGAAGTCTTAAAGAATCCAATCTCTTCATTCACAACTCCGGTCTCTGGTTTCAAAGTTTCCACTGCTTCCTTGATTTGTCCAAGCTGCTGCTGGCAGTAGGCTGCCCCTCCCGCTGCAGTCTTAATTGCAGGATCAATCTGATAAACTCGCTTGTAGTCATGTAGCGCTGCCTCATATTGCCGATCATCAGCAAGCAGCTGCGCCCGGTCCAGATACATTGCCGTATCCTCTTTCTGTTCCAAAGCCTTCGAAAGTGCCCAGACCGCCCGATCCTTCTCTCCGGCCGCTGTTTCATAAACACTGATAAGACGCAGCAGTTCCGGATCGCTTGTGTACATTTCATATCCTTTGTTTAACATGACAGCAGCCTGATCATAATCCCCTTCGGATAATAGGTCCTTGGCAAATTCCCTCAGCGAATAATACTTTGCATAGTCGAATGCTTCCCCCGCTTCAATTGCCTCGAAATGACGTACACCCAGCAATCGGTCCATTAACCCCTGTATTACATTGTCATCATGATAAGCATGGAGTTCCGATTCTCTTTCCTGCCAGTGGAATGCTTGATCAAGCATTTCGTATGCTTCTTTCGGCAAATAGGGGTGCTGTGACAGAAAATTTATCAGCCGGCGCTGAAGTTCTTCACTCTTCTCCATGTTCCAGACAATATCCTGCTGCAGCCATTGCTGCAAGCGGTCAAGGCGATTTGGATCAGAGAAATCATTATATAAATGATAAAAGGCGTTCATAGCCTGATCTACTTCATCCAGTTGCGGAACCGGCATATCGTCTGGTTCCTGTGGTTCATGATCAATATCATTCGGATCATACCGCAAAGCCTTTTCGTATGCCTCACGTAATTCCTGGTAACCTTCCGGATCATCATCCGGACGGCAGATTCTTAGTTTACCAGCGTATGCTTTCTTGATTATCTTCTTATCATCTGTCGGTTCCAGCTCTAATACATCCCAGATGCTCATCGGTACAGCATACCTCCTTCCAGCGCTTCCAGCTGCTCTCTCATAGACGCACTTGCTTCTTTTATCTGCTTTTCATCCTGTGTTTCCAGTATATTCTCATAATGCAGCAGCAGTCTGGATAGATACTGACGTGCATCTCCTGTCAGCTCCTCGTACAAACGTTCTGCTTGTGCCACTAACAAGCGATTTTCCGCTCTTTCCCGAGGGTGGATCTTTAGCGCACGCAGCCGCTGAAGGCTCTCTTCTATCTCCGCTTCAGAAAGATTTCCGGGATTCTTTTCAATCACAATCCGCTTTTTTTCGCCAGTCGATACGCTGATTGCTTCAACTTCCAAGATGCCATTTGTATCATATGTAAAACGTACATCTATTCCTTCAGCTCCTGCTGGCCTAGGTTTGACCTCTATCTGCAGCTCACCTAATTTGACGTTGTTCGCCACTCTCCTGCTCTCGCCTTGGTAGATGACGATCTTGACAGCCTTTTGATCATCATAAATCGTATGATACCTCTCCACCTTGCTGATCGGAATTGGTGAATTACGCTCAATCAAGGGATCATAATAACCTCCCTCTATACCTGCCTTACCATGTTCAGCAACTTCGATACCTAATGTATAAGGGCATACATCTGTCAAGATAAGCTCATCAAGCGCTTCATCCTTATCCTTCAAAGCTGCTTGTATCGCAGCTCCGATAGCCACGGCTTCATCTGGATTGATTGTTGCATATGGCAAACTCCCGAACATCTTTGCAATCACCGTTTTAATAATCGGCAGTCTGGTAGCACCTCCAATCAGAATCACGTTATCGAGATCCCTTGGAGATAGGGAGGCATCACGAAGTGCTCGTTCAATCGGCTGGCGCAACCTCAAGATCAGGTCATATACCATTTTTTCATAAGTGTCCAGGGTCACCTCCGTTTCATAGAGCTGCCCATCGATGATCAATGACATATGAAGCTGACCTTTGATTCCCAGACTTCGTTTGCCATGCTCTGCTTGTTTATAAAGCAGCGAAGCCTCCTTCATGTCCAGCTGCTCTTGCTGTATATCGTGCTCCGTCAGGAAATGTTCCACTAAGATAGCCGTGAAATCCTCTCCGCCGAGATAATTGTCACCGGCAATGGATTTGACATCCATTACCCCATCAAAAAGTTCCAGAATGGAAACATCAAAGGTACCCCCACCTAGATCGAATACAAGAAACTGCGTTTCATCCTTATCTTGATGCAGGCCGTACGCAATTGCAGCCGCGGTTGGCTCGCTGATCAAACGTTCGACTTTAAGTCCAGCCATTTCTGCTGCCTGTTTAGTCGATCGGCGCTGTATATCGTTGAAATACGCTGGCACACTGATGACAGCCTCCGTAACCGCTTGCTCCAAATACATTTCTGCATCTTCCTTCAGCTGCTTTAAGACGAGCGCAGACAATTCCACGGGAGTGAATGTTTGTGTTCCGAGCCTATATTCCTTTTCCGTACCCATATAACGTTTGAAGGCAGCAACTGTTGCAGATGGATGGGTAATGAGCCGTTCTTTGGCGATTTCCCCTATAAGGATACTATCATCTTTATCGACACTCACTACTGAAGGAGTCAGCCTTTTTCCCAAGGCATTGGGGATGATTTCTGCCTGCTCACCATTCCAATAAGCCGCCAAGCTGTTCGTAGTACCTAAATCAATGCCAATTGTTGTCATAACACTACCTCTTTCACGTCCATTTTTAACACACCAATTATAAACATTGATCATGGAGAAACAAGCGAAACCGCTAAATTGCAACTATAAAACGTTTATATGGGTATTGCGGCAGGGAGGTCATTCGAACTAAAAAAGAGACCCTGTCAGGGCCTCCATTCTCTTATATCTCGATTTGTTTAATGACCTTTGCTGGGTTGCCGCCGACAACTGTATTTGCCGGAACATCTTTTGTGACCACTGCGCCCGAACCAATGACTGCATTATCGCCGATTGTAACACCAGGATTGATGACTGCTCGTCCGCCAATCCAGACATTATCCCCGATCGTCACTGGTTTGCCCAATTCATACCCCGAATTACGCTCGACTGGATGAAGCGGATGTGTTGCGGTGTAAATATGTACTCCGGGAGCAAGCATGCAATTATCCCCGATGCGAATTTCACAGATATCCAGCAAGACACAATCAAAATTCGCATAGAAGTTTTCCCCAAGATGAATATTGTAGCCATAATCGCATCGGAAAGTCGGCTCAATATAGACTTTTCCTTTCATAGAGCCTAATATTTGCTTCAGTAAATCAGAACGCTCTGCGTGCTCATAGCTTGTTGTATCGTTATATTGTCGGCTCAGCTCCCGAATTTTCATCCGTCTATCCGTCAATTCCTTATCAGCAGGTCGATAAAACTCTCCTGCTACCATCTTCTCTCTTTCTGTCTCCATTTTCCTTCTCCCCTTTCTGGGAACCTATCATATTATGTATCTATTGTTATAAAACTCGTTATTGCTGACCATACTGATTCTATTATATCGCAAAGGAGAATCACTATGCGTACCGGCCTTAAAGTTGCATTGCCTCTATTATTCATACTCGTTGCAATCCTATTGATCCTTCCAGCCCAAGCGGATGCAAGCATTTCCAACACAGGACAGACTACTGCCAACCTGAACATCAGGGCGACTCCATCGACGGATGCTGCCATTCTTGGCAGATTTCCGGCAGGGACCCAATTCCAATACATCGACAAAGGGGATGGCTGGGGACAGATTACCATTCAGGGTCAAACAGGTTTCCTGAGCTTGGATTATGTAGCTCCAGTGAGTGAAGAGACAGCCACTCAAACCGAATCATCCGCCAGACAGTCCGTGCAAAGAATCATCATCGATCCTGGTCATGGTGGCAAGGACCCTGGTGCAATCGGCAATGATACGATGGAAAAAAATGTTGCCCTGACTATTTCCGAGAAGCTTCAGCAAAGATTGCTTACTAATGGTTATGACGTTAAGATGACGCGCAGCGATGATATTTTTATTCCTTTATCAGAACGCGCGACGATATCGAATAACTGGGGAGCAGATTTATTTGTAAGTGTACACGCCAACAGCGCAGCGACATCCTCAGCCAAGGGATTGGAATCCTATTACTATGGTGCAAGCAGCAGCGGGAAAAAACTGGCTTCCAGCATACAAACTGCACTTGCTTCCAATACAAATAACGAAAACAGAGGCACACACAGTGCTGATTTCTATGTGCTGCGCCACACTTCGATGCCGGCAGTCCTAGTTGAAACAGGATTTATCTCGAATCCTGCCGATGCTGCATTGCTGAATGACTCCAATTATCAGAATGAAGTTGCGGATTCGATTGCAGAAGGCATCAAAGCATTCGCAAGCTAACCTACAAGGCTGCTTATATAGCGGTCTTTTTTACAAAATATTCACATCACTCCATCCATATAATCGTATAATTGTGGAGAAGAGGGGGTATGGGTATGAAATATTCACTAGATTTCATGTTAGCAATCATTTTAACCGGACTTTCTTATTACATCGGCAGTTTATTATTTCGGCATGGAATGCCAATTTGGCAAGCAATGGTCATCGGCTTCTCTGTCGTGGCTCTTGGCGCATTGACAGAGGCACTTGGTGCACCGATTTGGCTGATTGTGCTCGTCCCATTCCCAGTTGGAATGCTTCTTTTGTATCTGTTCCTGCAGGTACCTGTTCCGACTTGGATCATCACTTATGCAACAACCTTGGCATTTTATACTTTGTTACACATACCGATGAGTTACTTCTTCCAATTTCATAGTTTGATTCCAGCTTGGAAACTATCCTAATAGTCAAAAGGAGATTGCTTTAAGCAATCTCCTCAGGCTGTCGAGATAGTCTCGACAGCCTTTTTATTTTGGGTTCATTTCTTTTTCTAACTTTTTTATAATAGAATAA
>NZ_JBFEGH010000016.1:0-78373 GCF_047228925.1 Terribacillus jepli
TTATTCTATTATAAAAAAGTTAGAAAAAGAAATGAACCCAAAATAAAAAGGCTGTCGAGACTTTCTCGACAGCCTGAAGACAGGCCAAGCCTGTCTTTTTTTCTGCTATGGATTATTTTCAGTCTTTCATGCGATAACTCACAAACGATAGCGCAGAGGCAATAAGAGCACAAATCCCGCCTACAATGGCGAGATGCGGCAGCTTCCCGTAGGCCACTACCAATCCGCCTAAAGCTGAACCAAGTGTAATGCCGATATTGACCGACACAGGCGTAAGGGAAGAAGCGAAATCCCTGGCTGCTGTCGAGTAGGCTGCTGCCTCGTCCATCAAGTAGATTTGGATGGTGGCATTCATGACATAAATCATGACGGCCATGAGCATGATGCTGATTAGTCCAGCTATGGTAATGTCCATTGTCACGTAAAGGGAGCCGATGATGATCGCTTGAATGATGAATGCGTAACGCAAATCCCCGATTCCGTTCCGGCCGGCGATTTTACCCGCCAGGAAGTTGCTGCCGATAGAGAAGACGCCATATGCGAGCAGTACGATTCCAACGGAGCTGGAAGCAATGCCTAATTCTTCCTCGATGATGGGAGTGATATACGTGTAAATCGTATAAGTCCCTGCAATACTGAATGTCGGGATAAAGAAGCCGACAAGGATTTTTGGATTTTTAAATAGGACAAGTTGTTTCAGCATGGAACTTTTCTCACCGGCAGCTGTTTTCGGTAAAATAAACAGACTGATGATGAAGGCAATCAACCCAAGCAGCGCTGTTGCCCAGAATGTCAGGTGCCAGGAACCTAATTGACCGATAAAGGTGCCAAGAGGCACGCCGAGGACATTGGCAATCGTGAAACCGGCAAAAATGAGTGCAATGATAGAAGAACGTTTTGCTGCCGGCATGGCATCACTTGCTATTGTCATCGCTAAAGCGGTGAGGACACCACTTGCCGCAGCTGTCACGATACGTGCTGTGAGCAGGATGCCAAAGGATGATGTTAATGCGCTGACGATATTACCTAAAATAAAAACAATAATCAGTGTCAGCATAAGTGGATATTTCCCAAACCTGCTTACCCAGCCAGTCAAAAGAGGGGTACCGATTGCGTAGGCAATGGCAAAGCCGGAAACGAGTGTGCCAGCTGTCGCAACGGTTACGTTCAGATCAGCAGCTACTTCCGTCAGTAAGCCGACAATGACGAATTCGCTTGTTCCCATGACGAACGTCAGTAAAGTTAAGGTGAATGCTAAGAAAGTTTGTCTTTTTGTTAAAGCCATTGTGTCGCTCCATTTCATTAGTGTATTTGTATATCGGAATAAATCGATATTCAATGTGAAAAGAAAAGAAATCCTTGAAAGGATCTCCCGCAATTCAATTATAACTCTTTATCTAAATATGCTGCTAGCTTCTGCAATGTCTCTTCATTTCTGCGGTAATACGTCCATTGATTATGACGGATGGACTCCAGCAATCCAGCACGCTGCATCATGGCCAAATATTGGGATACCGTGGATTGAGAAGCTTGGACTTTTTCTTGAATGTCTCCGACACAGACACCGCCCTTATAATGAACCTCCTTTGGCAGATGTGCCTGCTGCTTGGGAAAATGCTTCTCCGGCTCTTTGAGCCAATGCAGGATTTGCAGTCGTTTCTCATTCGACAAAGCTTTGAATAGTTCGATTGTATTCATGAGTCCATTGTATATCGGGTTTTCTCGATAAAGCAATCATAAAACTCAATTTTACAAAAATCCTTTATTGAGTTTAGTCTATCTAATTAGTTAAACTGCTTGATAGGAGGAGGTAATCTATGAATTATTAGCATTGGAAATATGATTTCTATTGCCGCCATCGTTGCTTTCATTTCTAGTAGTAGTTAACAATTGGCTAGACTTTAACCTATATGGTTACGCAGGTATCATAGCGACGGGATCTATGGCATTTATGATAAAAGGGCGGAACCAATATTAATCTAATTATTTGATAAATAATAAGATCTATTCGTTGATACTTTCTCCATCTTGCAGATATGCCAGTATCTTGCTATAATGCTCTAAGAAAATGGAATACGTTCGTTTTACACTGTATAACCTCAATAATTTGGTTTGAGGGTCTCTACCAGGAGCCATAACTCCCTGATTACAGATATTAATCTGTAATCAGGGAGTTTTTTTTTGTGCCATTTTCGAATATAGGTTATAGAAAGGAAATGGAAATTGAATTTCAGAGTCTTTATATTAGCTATTTCTGTTATATCGGTAGGGTTAGTAGAATTGATCGTTGGGGGAATATTGCCGACGATTGCAGATGATTTACATGTTTCAATCGGCCAGGCTGGCCAGCTGATTACCGTGTTTGCTTTGGTTTACGCGCTATCCGGTCCGGTATTATATACACTGACAGCGAACATTGAGCGGAAGAAGCTCTTGCTGTTGACGTTAGGTGTGTTCGTGTTGGGGAATGTCGTTACTTATGTGAGTCCATCATTTCTTTTTGTCATGATTGCTCGTGTAATTACAGCCATGAGTACTGCATTGATCATTGTTCTTTCTTTAACTATTGCGGCGAAGATTGTCCAGCCGCAGCATCGCGCAAAAGCAATTGGTCTTATTTATATGGGAATCAGTTCCTCGCTCGTGCTTGGGGTGCCGATCGGTATTATCATCAGTGATGCTTTCGGCTGGAGAATGCTGTTTCTGTTCATTGGCTTGATGGCTTTGTTATCCATGATTTTGATTGCGTTCACGCTCGATCGCATCGAGGTCGAACAGGTTCAATCCTTGAAATCACAGCTGAAAGCACTAAGGAACAAAAAGATGCTGACAGCCCATTTGACGATGCTGTTCTTGCTTGCAGGTCACTATACGATTTACGCGTATTTCACGCCTTTCCTTGAATTCGAATTGAATCTGAATACACAATGGATCAGTATTTGCTACTTTATCTTCGGTATTGCAGCAGTTGCCGGTGGAGCCTTCGGGGGAAGCCTGGCGGATAAATTCGGTTCTAAAGTGAGTATCATTCTTGTGGTGGCATCATTCGCCATCATTTTATTCGTGCTGCCGTTCTCGACGGCTTCTTTCCCATTGTTCCTAGTGGTAATGGTAATCTGGGCTGCTCTAAGCTGGAGTCTGGCACCGCCATTGCAGAATTATATCGTGGAAACGGATGCGGAGACTGCTGGCATTCATCAAAGCTTTAACAATTCAGCGCTGCAGATCGGTATTTCCCTGGGATCATTAGTAGGTGGAGTGGTGAATGGAGCGACGTCCTCGATGCAGACGACAGCGCATGTCGGCAGTCTCTTGGTCATCATCTCACTTGCTTTTGCGGTTTGGTCTTTGCGAAGTCCAGTACGGAAGGTAATCCAAAATAGGTAATTGTAAAGCGGACAAGTCAATTGTCCGCTTTTTTGTTTTCTTCTTTGAAATGATGTCACGATGACCGCTCTGGTGGATAAAGGATTTTACATAAAGCATGTCGTATTTCTCTTTTAAACTACTCTTACGAGGAAAGGTTGGATCGGATGCAGAAGTTCGGCTTATTTGGCAGATTCTTAGTAGATAAAGAAGATAGAGAAGAATTGAGTACGATTCTTTTGGAGGCAGCAGCGGCTATGGAGGATGTGGATGGATGCGAAGTATATCAGGTCAGTGTGTCCAATGAAGAGCCGCAAGCAGTATATGTATATGAGGTATGGAAAGATGAAGCAGCTCATCAGGCCTCGCTTTCCCTAGAAGTGACACAAACATTAATCCAACGGGCAAAGCCCCTTATAACAGGAATGGACCGAATGAATACTTTGCAAACATTAGGAGGATTAGGTATTGAAACTAATTGAAGGGCGGGCAAATCATTTGTCCGCTCTTATTTTTTTCTGCAGCTGTTCTACATAATATTTGTACTTCCAACCTATCGTGTATATCTGTCAGGGCAGCAATGCAACTATAATCAGCTCCATTCATTATTTCTATATCCATCATTTATTTCCAATTATGGTACCATGAAAAGAGAGACAGGAATAGAGATGTTCTTGACGTGAAAGGCTTGATTGTAGGTGCTTGGCACTGCGGCTTCTGTATGCTGTTCTCTGATCTTTGGATTTGCTGTAAGTATTTTGAAGATTCGAAAGATGGGGAGGTTTAATAATGGAAGATTTGAAAAACAGATTGAAAAAGATAGCAGAGGAAATAGATTTCTCTGGCGTAGCTTATATAGAAGAAGATAAGGAAAGCTATTTCTTCCAAAATGGGTATGCCAATAAGCAAGACAAGCTGGCATTTGATAAGCAGACAAGGTTTGGAATAGCTTCAGGGGCAAAGGTTTTTACCGCTGTGGCAATTGCCAAACTGGTAGAACAAAAGAAATTGGATTTCCATACGAAATTGAAAGATTGTCTGTCGATTACGTTTCCTTATTTCCATCAGGACGTGACGATTCACCATCTGCTGACGCACACATCGGGCATTCCCGATTATTTCGATGAAGAGGAAATGGATGACTTCGAAGAACTATGGCAGACCTTGCCGATGTATCGAGTGAAATCTGGTGCGGATTTCCTGCCTTTATTCCAGAACAAGGAGATGAAGTTCTCACCTGGTGAAAAGTTCCATTATAACAATGCAGCATTCATCGTTTTGGGATTAGTAGTGGAAGAGTTGGCCGGTCAGCCTTTTACAGCATTTGTCCAAAAGCATATTTTCGATCCTGCTGGAATGACAGAAGCTGGCTATTTTGCTTTTGATAAATTACCGGAGAATACAGCGATCGGCTATATAAAAGAGGAAAAAGGATATCGTTCCAATATATATGCACTGCCGGTAAGAGGCGGCGCTGATGGAGGCGTGTATGTAAGTGCGTCTGATATGATGCATTTCTGGGATGCGTTGTTCCAGAATAAGCTTCTTAGCGCAGAACTGACGGGCGAGCTGCTGAAGCCGCATGTTCAGGTGGATGAAGAAACAAGTTATGGCTACGGTATCTGGATAAAAAAAGCAGCGGAAGAGATCAAGAAATATTATGTTATCGGTTTTGACCCTGGTGTGAGTTTCCATGCGGCGTATTACCCGGATAGTGGACGAAAGATAGTGGTGCCTTCTAATCATGGGACTGGCCCATTTTATATTGTCCAAGCAATTGAAGCCTAAAAGGAGTGGCAGGATGCAGGATTTAACGATTGATCTGGGAGAGCATGTATTAAATTGCCGAACGGCAGGCATTTTAATAAAAGATAATCATGTCCTGCTACACAAGAATAAAAAAGATCCATTTTGGACGCTGATTGGAGGCAGGATCCAGCTGGGGGAAGATTCAGTACAAGCTGCGGAACGGGAGTTCGAGGAGGAACTTGGAATTCCTACTAGGGCAGAGAGGCTGCTGTGGATAGTAGAGAATTTCTTCATCTTGCGGAATCGGCCTTTTCATGAATACAGTTTTATTTATTTGATGAAAGATGTTGAAAATAAACTTCAAGGTACCGGTGAGGTTACTTCTCTCGAAGGCGGCAATTTTCTTTATGAATGGATTTCTATCGACAAAATCAAAGAGCTTTCCTTAAAACCCGATTTCTTGAAAGAGAAACTTGCTGAACTGCCATCTGCACCAGTACACCTGGTTCATAAAGAGATGGTTACGGCGGTGACTGAATGAAATGTAAGTATATGAAGAGCCACTTCGACACTATTTATCGGCAAAGGGAAAAGTTCGATAAGCAAATCCTTGCATATAAAGAAATAGAATGGATCCGTCCTATGTCTGAAAAATGGTCTATAGGGGAAACGTATTATCATTTGTATTTGCTGTTAAAGAGATTCAGGCAGCTGAATAAGGTATATATCCCGATTGGATCCATTCGGAAGCAGAAGCCTTTTAAAACAGAGATAGAAGATATTTATCAAGCATATCGGGAAAAGCATGGAAAACCGATGAGAGCTCCATCCATTTTACAGCCGCCAAAAAATATAGAGGGAAGGCTGGAATTTGATCAGCTTAAACAAAATTTGCATAAGGAGACAGTACAGCTCGAAAAGATGGTTTCGAAATAGAGAGCCAAATTGCCGGCCGGATTCGCTATCCTGACCCACTCGCACATTACCCCAACTTGATTCAGCGCATACAATTGATAGGCATTCATGAAAAACATCACTTTCGTCTCTGTGAAAAATACTACCACTTGAGTTAATGAACACATTGATTGTATCTGTTCAAGAATAATTTCCGGGCAGTTGCAAATTGCTTGACCGTTTTTTCATAAAAGGTGTAAGCTCTTACATATAGAGTAGGTAAATTAACCTATTTTTTTATAAAGGTAGGAGGCTATGCTTATGGATAGGCAGAAAGTAGCGGTCATTACGGGAGGCGGAAGCGGTCTTGGGCAAGCTGTCGCCTTACGATTGGCAGAAGAAGGTATCGCAATCAGCGTCGTTGACGTATCTGAAGCAGCTGGTCGGGAAACGGTCCGCTTGGTGGAAGAAAAAGGATCAAAAGCAATTTTCATAAAAGCTGATGTCAGCAAAGCAGAAGAAGTAAAACAATATGTAGTTAAAACAGTCGAGGCATTTGGTACTATCGATATGTTCTATAATAATGCAGGAATCTCGGGACCTGGAGTCAAATTTGTAGATAATACCATTGAACAGATTGATATGGTTTTAGGTATCAATCTGAATGGAGCTCTTTATGGTTTGAAATATGTTTTGGAAGTGATGCTTGCCAATGGCGGCGGGCGCATCGTGAACACGTCGTCCACAGCGGGCGTTGTCGGGCAGGCTACAGTCGGTACATATTCTGCGACGAAACACGCGATGGTCGGCATCACGAAAACATTGGCTGCTGAGTATGCGGCGCAAGGGATTGTAGTGAATGCAATAGCACCAGGTACGACAGAAACACCAATGGTACGAGAGTACAAGGAGAAAAATCCGGAAGCATTCGTAAATGCAACAGAACCAATCCCGCAGAAGCGTCTTGGCCAGCCGGAAGAAGTAGCGGAGCTTGTCACCTTCTTGCTGACTGGCAAAGCACCTTATATCAACGGTGTAGTTGTGCCGATTGATGGCGGATTCACTGCAATCTAAAAAACTAAAGGAGAGATTCTCATGAAACGTTTTGAAGATAAAGTAGTTTTGATCACAGGCGGCGGTTCAGGTCTGGGTCGTGCAGCAGCACTTCAAGTAGCAAAAGAGGGTGCAAAGCTTTCACTGGTCGATTTGAGCGAAATAGGATTGGAAGAGACAAAGCAGGAAGTTCTTGCAGCATGAAGTCCTCACAATTGTTGCAAACTGCGCGAATGAGCCTGAAGTAGAAGCTTATGTGAAGCAAACAGTAGACAAGTTCGGCAAAATCGACAGTTTCTTCAACAATGCAGGCGTGGAAGGAAAACAGAATCTCACAGAAGATTACGGCGTGGAAGAATTTGACCGTGTTGTAAACATCAATTTGAATGGTGTCTTCTATGGCATGCGGCATGTGTTGAAAGTCATGAAAGAGCAGGGCTTCGGTTCTGTTGTCAACACAGCCTCAGTCGGAGGGATCCGCGGTGTAGGCAACCAGTCCGGCTATGCAGCGAGCAAGCATGGCGTGGTCGGATTGACACGCAACTCTGGTATTGAATACGGTCAATACGGTGTCAGTATCAAGGCAATTGCACCTGGCGCAATCATGACGCCAATGGTTGAGGGATCGCTCCGTCAGCTGGGCGGAGATAATTGGGAAGAGGCAGGTAAGGAATTCGTCAGCGTCAACCCGATGAAGCGATTCGGCAAGCCGGAAGAAGTAGGATTTTTGGTTGCATTCCTGCTTTCTGATCAAGCGAATTTCATCAATGCAGCGGTTGTGCCGATTGACGGCGGACAATCTTATAAATACTGATCTATGTTTTCTCGGGAGACCATCTGGCTGATTCAGATGGTCTTTTTATTGCTGAAAAATTCTTGCATATTATGTTATTTATGCTACGATATGGATAAGTTCATAGTTAGTTTTTCACACTAGGGGATCCCTTCATAAGGGCTGAGATTAAGAGTGGCGACTCTTTAAACCCTCATAACCTGAACAGGTTCGGACCTGCGTAGGAAAGTGTAGACACTCGAGTTTACATGCTCTTTTGTATGTATTTTTCGCAGATCACACACCACTTTCCTCCGGGGGAGTGGTTTTTTGTGCTTCCGGGCTTGTTCACATGAAGAAGGTGATAGTGATCAAATTGATGGCAGTGACAGATGACAGGCATGATACTTCTGACTTGCTCCGTATATTGCTGGAGATTCATCCTTATGTCGATCATGTACAGATTCGGGAGAAGAAAAAGCCGGCTGGCGTGGTGTATGAGCTATGCCGGGAGTTGGTGAAGCGAGGGCTGCCAGAGGCAAAGCTATGGATCAATGACCGGGTTGATACAGCCATGCTGCTTGGTTTCAAGCAAGTGCATATTCCAGGGCATGGGCTGCCGTTGAAAGAGTTGAAAAGACATTATCCTGAGATGCGGTTCGGGGCTCCTATCCATTCACTTGAGGAAGCTGCGCAGGCAGAAGCAGCTGGTGCAGCATACGTGCTGTATGGTCATTGTTTTCCGACAGCAAGCAAGCAAGGGAAAATTCCTCAACCGCTATCCCATCTAGGAGGAATCCGCCAGAACGTTGGAGTGCCGTTGTATGGGATAGGAGGAATCACCGCAGAGAGATTAGCTGTATTGAAAGCGCTTGAATTGGATGGTGCTGCTGTGATGAGCGGCATTTTTTCAGCAAGACAACCGCTGGAAGCTGTGAAGAAATTAAGGGAGGAGTGTTCGCGTCTTGAAGCGATCCACTGAGGTAGCTGTCGTTGGAGGAGGTATCATCGGCAGTTCAATTGCTTATTATTTGGCGAAGGCAGGCCACCAGGTCGATTTATTTGAAGCAGGCCAAGTCGGTTCAGGCTCGACACAAGCAGCAGCGGGCATGCTGGGTGCGCATTCGGAATACAAAGAGTTCGGAGCGTCGCTGTATTCTTTTGCCCGCACTAGTCAAAAGCTGTACGAAGAAGCGGAAACGGATATTCGTGCGCTTGCGGGAATAGATATCGAGCGGCGCACTGGCGGATTATTGCAGCTTGTGTTTACGGCGGAAGAAAAAGCTAGGCTGTCCGAGATTCGTTCTTTGGCAGGTGTGACATGGCTTGATCAAACTGGTGCGGAAAAAGAAGTGCCCGGGCTGACAAAGTCTGTACTAGGGGCTGTTCATATAGCTTACGATGTGCATGTCACCCCTGCCAATGCCTGCAGAGGATTCTATTCTGCTGCCCAAACATTTGGAGCGCGTATACATGAATTCACTCGAGTTGATGATGTCGTGAACGAAGCTGGGCAATATCGGATACAGACTTCCAAGGGAGAATGGCAGGCTGCATATACAGTCATTGCCGGCGGTGTATGGAGTAATGCCCTTTTGCAGCGTTTGGGCTTGGGAACACCGCTTTATCCGGTAAAAGGGGAATGCATCGCTGTCACAAATACGCAGATGCCACTCACTTGCAGCTTATTCCATGATCAGCATTACATTGTTCCGCGAAACAATAACGAGCTGATCATCGGTGCGACGAAGGTCAGGGGTGATTGGAGTACAGAGCCGACTTTTGGAGGCATACAGACCGTCATGGAGAAAGCGAGGCAGATGCTGCCGGAGATAGATAAGATGCCGTTTCTCAGAAGCTGGGCTGGTCTCCGGCCTCAGACGATCGATGGCAAGCCGCTGATCGGGGAGCATCCGGAGATGAAGGGGTTGTTCATTGCCGCTGGCCACCAGCGCAATGGGATCCTGCTTGCTCCTGTTACAGGTAAGATGATCAGTGATTTGATTGACGGCAATACTGTCCCTGAAGAATGGACGAAAGCTTTTCGAGTCAACCGACTGCATACTGGTGAGGAGGTACGGATGTGAGCATTCAACTGAATGGCAGGCAGCATGAATTATCCGCGGATATCCAGAATGTCGCGCAGCTGTTAGGATCACTTTCATTGGAAAACAGGATTGTGATAGTCGAACTGAACAAGGAAATCATCAGCAAATCTGCATATGCAGATCAGCCAATCAGAGATGGCGATAAAGTCGAACTGATCCATTTTGTAGGAGGAGGATGAACGAGATGTTACAAATTGCAGATAAGACATTTGCTTCCCGTTTGTTGTTGGGAACAGGCAAATACCCGTCCTTTGAGGTGCAAAAAGAGGCCGTGGCTATATCAGAAGCAGAGATACTGACATTTGCAGTGCGTCGGATGGATATTTTCGAGGCATCCCAGCCGAATTTCCTCGAACAGCTTGATTTAGAACGGTATACCTTGCTGCCGAATACGGCGGGGGCTAAAACGGCCGAGGAGGCTGTCCGTATCGCCAAGCTGGCAAAAGCCTCTGGTTTATGCGATATGGTAAAGGTGGAGGTGATCGGCTGTGATAGGACATTGCTTCCCGATCCAGTCGAAACACTGCGTGCATCCGAAATGTTATTGGCGGAGGGTTTCATCGTCCTGCCATACACATCCGATGACGTTGTATTGGCCAAGCGGCTTGAAGGTTTGGGAGTCCACGCTATTATGCCAGGTGCATCGCCGATTGGTTCAGGAAACGGAATCATCAATCCTTTCAATCTTCGTATGATCGTGGAACAGTGCAGTGTACCAGTGATTGTCGATGCGGGCATTGGCTCTCCAAAGGATGCCGCTTACGCAATGGAGCTCGGAGCGGATGGAGTCCTGCTGAATACGGCAGTTTCCGGAGCTCAAGACCCTGTTAAAATGGCGCATGCAATGAAGCTGGCAATCGATGCGGGCAGAATGGGGTTTGAAGCAGGCAGGATTCCTGAGAAGAACTATGCTGTAGCAAGCAGTCCGACGGAAGGGTTGTTTACTTGATGCGGGATCGTTATCGGAAGCAGGAATTGTTTATCGGCAAGGAAGGGCAGACGCAGGTGGGGAAAAGTAAAATTGTCTTGATCGGTATGGGGGCATTGGGCTCTGCTTCTGCAGAGATGCTTGTCCGTGCGGGCATCGGGGAGCTGGTACTCATCGATCGCGATTATGTCGAACTTCATAACCTCCAGCGCCAGCAGCTGTATACGGAAGAAGACGCTGCTGCCTATTTGCCGAAAGCATCTGCTGCGGCAAAGCGGCTAAAGGCAATAAATCAGCATGTAAAGCTGCAATCGGTGATTGAAAATGTCGATCATCATAATATCGAACAGCTGATGGAAGGTGCAGATGTGATTCTGGATGCTACAGACAATTTTGAGACACGCTTGCTTGTCAATGATGCAGCGTTGAAGCATGGTATTCCTTACTTATATGGGGCTTGTGTCGGAAGCTATGGGGTGACGTGTCCGGTACTTGCCAACGGAGATGCCCCGTGTTTGCATTGTCTCTTGGAGCAGCTGCCGCAGCAAAGCGAAACATGTGATACGGCAGGGATCATCGGTCCGATTGTCCAATGGGTGGCAGCTGTGCAAGTGACGCAGGCGTTGCGGCTTTTATCCGGTCAAAAAGTTAAAGCGGAGTTATGTGCGTTTGATATTTGGACGGCTGATTATTCAAGGGTAGATGTACGAGGTCTGCGGGATTCGAGCTGTCCTAGCTGCGGCACACATGCAGTGCTGCCCTTTTTGAATGGAGCTGAACAGACAAGGCTCGATGTATTATGCGGCAGGGAGGCTGTTCACATACGGCCCGGTGCCAAGAAATCACTTGATCTGCCGGCTTTATCAAAAGAATGGGCCTCTTCGATCGATCATGTTGCTGCCAATGAACACCTGCTTGCCATTCAATACAGAGGTCACCGAATTGTGTTATTTGCTGATGGACGGGCAATCATCCACGGTGTAAATGATATTGTCCGAGCGCGTATCCTGTATGACAGCCTGGTCGGATAGTATTGTTAGAATTTTCAGTTGACGGTATGTCTTATTCATGCTAAACTCCTTCATAACAAACGAATACAAAACTCTTATCAAGAGCGGCGGAGGGACTGGCCCGATGATGCCCGGCAACCTGCAAGTTATCTTAGACTTGTATAGGTGCTAATTCCTGTAGATGAGAGAAGACACAGTGCGGTTACATTCGTCTCCCTGTCCTCTCAGGGGGACTTTTTTTATGCGGAAAAACATTCGAAGGAGGCAATATAGATGACAGCAGTTAAGATTGGATTGATAGGATACGGTACAGTAGGCAGTGCAGTGGGGCGGACGATACGATCCCATCAGGAGAATCTGCAGACCATTTTCGGGAAAGAAGTACAGGTGGCTGGAGTATTGGTACGGAATAAACAAAAATACACGCAGCAAGTCACAGCTGCACTGCTCACTGATGAAGCAGCGGAGCTTTTCGCAATCGAAGATCTTGATGTTATCATCGAAGCAAGTGTGGGTATCGAGCCTGCCTTCCGTTACTTGACTGAGGCGATCCATCGCGGCTGCCATATCATCACTGCGAATAAAGAGCTGATCGCGTCCCGAGGCGCGGAGCTGAAGCAATTGGCCAAGGAGAAAGGTGTGAGGCTTGAATACGAAGCAGCAGTCGCAGGCGGTGTCCCGGTGATCGGTACGCTGAAGCAGCTGCTCCATATCAACCGGGTTGTCAAAGTGGAGGCGATACTGAACGGCACCTCCAATTTCATTCTGACTGAGATGGCCGATAAAGGATTTGTATTTGAAGACGCACTGCGGCTTGCGCAGGAATCGGGATTTGCAGAGGCAGATCCTGCCAATGATGTGGATGGCTGGGATGCTTTTTATAAACTGATGGTCCTGAGTGATTTATTATTCGAGGCCCAGCCGGATTGGGAAAAAGTGACGCACAGGGGAATCCGTTCGGTTTCCGCACAGGATATCCAGGCAGCAGCTGAACAAGGATGGAAAATAAAGCACGTTGCCACGCTTGAAAATGCAAATGGAGAAGTCACTGCATCTGTCGAGCCGGTGGTTGTATCCGTTGATCATCCGCTCTACAGCGTCGATGGAGTAGATAATGCGGTTTGTATCGAGGGGGATCTGGTCGGCAAGCTGAAACTCCAAGGACCGGGTGCCGGTGCCCTGCCGACAGCCAGTGCCATCGTGGAGGATTTGGCTAATCTCGTTCATAACCGAAAAGAAGTCCTTGTAAAACGGGAAATCCGATTTACCGAGAAAAGCGGAACAGTACCTTTCGTCCATTTACCGACTGGTGAGACTGTTTATTTGCATGCAGAACATGTAGAAGCTGATGGACGCTATTATCGGATTGCTGCCAGGACACCTGCTAAAGCAGGGCTTGATGTCCGCGGAGTCATCCAAACTATTCAGAAACGTTGACAGCTATAGTTTGAATCCGTCTACTCCTCATTCCCTAAGGCAGTTTTCCAGTGGTTCCAGTCCTGCAGCAGAGAGGGATTTACCGCGAGGGTTATTCAGGCAGCACATTACGAGCGCATCTTGGTCTGCCGGAACCGTCCTACCCTAAATAATCCGTGATGAAAGGATGATTGATGTGAGTAAGGAAAATGGAGAGAAATGGGAAGAAATCATCAAGAAAGTGGATGATCTGCAATATGGCACCGTCTTGATCACTGTACATGACAATGAAATCAAGCAGGCAGATATTACAGAAAAGATACGTTTCATTTGAAGGTATACGGGGGAAAGGGCATACGTCGCGTATGCCTTTTTTATGGATTTGTAAGAAGCACTGCCTCTTTTGTCCTATTTTCTGTATACTGAGGAAGTACATAGAGAAATGTGCAATTATTTGGTTAAGGGAGTAGATTTTATGGTTACTTGTCCGTCATGTGGACACGAGAATGCAGAAGGGAGTAAGTTTTGTGAAAAATGCGGTGCAGCTTTGCAGGGACAATCAATACAAAGTACCCGTAATACAGCTGCCGCAACTGCAGATAATGCCAAGGCTAATGAATATCTAGAAGCTACAAAAGAGGTTTCGTTATCATTCTTCCATTATTTTTCGGATGTGATCAAACATCCATTTAGCTCGGGCAAACGTTATGGTGCAAGCAATCTTACAAATAGTATCATCACAATGGTGCTTTTTGCAGTCTTCTTGGGTTTAACGGTTTATTTCGGAATCAAGAACTTGATAAAAGAATTAGGAACGATGAGCTATATCGGTGAGATTATACGTTCTGAAGAAATGAATATCCAAGTTTCATTTGTTGAATTTGCCATCAAACCTTTCCTGTTTTTTGCTGTTTTTGTTTTCATCATTGCAGCCTTGGTGTATGCAGCAAGTAAGCTATCCAAGATGGACGCTGACTTTAAATCCATTCTTGTAAGATACGGAAGTTACCTAGTACCATTTCTCGGTTTGGTAGCAATTGGCTTCCTTCTATCCGTGATTAATATCGATATTTTCACGTGGTTCTCGGCAATTGGGTTCATAGGGACATTCTTTATCGTGCCAGTGTTGGTATTGGTGAGTTTGTATCGCGGAAATAGAACTGGAATCGATATCGCTTATAGTTCTTTGTTTGTTGTCGTATGTACGATGATTGTGCTATATATTGCACAACGCATGTATATCGCAGAAATGCTGGACAGAGTCGAGCAAATCCTTGGTCAAGGATTCTTCTTCTAAATAAAAAAAGAGGAGACAGATGAGCCTGTCTCCTCTTCTTTTATTCGATTTTTGTAAGTTTCCAGTCATCACCGGATTTTTTTGCTGTATAAGTCCAATCATATTGCTGTGATTCAGAAGATCCATCACTGTAGTTTATGGTGATAGTCTCTTTTGTCGTGATTGTGGCGGTGTCTCCATCTTCGCTGTATCCTGTAATCTCATAGGCATCAAGATTTTCTGTGATGCTCTTGGAAGTCAGATTATCAACAAGTGCAACCTGAGCTTTATACAGTTCAGAGTCTTCTTCCATGTAGGGTGCTACCGAGTCAAAGCTATCATTGTTGATGGCAACAATTAAACCATTCAAGTAGTTATCCATCAATGCAGAAGCAGTCTCGGGAACATCAGCTTTACTTGTTGTTGCCACCTCTGTTTTGGCAGATCCATCTGGTTTGTATAAAGTAGGTTCTTCATTCACTACTTCTTTCGTATTATCCCCCAAGGACCACACGGAGCCAACATCATTTACAAGCCATTTCTTTGCTTTTTCATCATAGATAAGCGTATAACTGTTGTCCGAAGTTTCCTCAGTCAGTTCAGGTTGTTCATCTTCTCCATACCAGTCTTCCTTATATGTGACACTTGCGTCTACTTGGGCGTACCACTTTCCATTCTTATAATCTAATAGGAATGAATCCATATCAAACAATGTAGATTGAAGGGAACCCTGATAGGACTCATCCCATGTGGTATAACTTTCGATTATATCTTTTACGTTATCCTGGTAATTGGTTGTTGCGTCCTTCAATTTCCCTTTGTCAGCAAGTGCTTGCGCCTCAGCATATTGATCATTTACAGCGACTATGCGATCGATCAGCTGCTGTTTCATGTCCTCACTCAGCGCCGGTATGCTCATGTAAGAGGAATCGATTGAAACATCCTCTGTTTTTGCTGTTCCCCAAGGATATTCCGTTTCCACTGCCATCGTCATGGATCCGTCTATCAGGACCGGACCGAATGTACTGTCTTTATATGGATCAATTTCGGTTTCTTTGCCATTTACATAAAGTTTCCCTTTTACATCTGGCATTTCTTCCAAACCAAGAGAAAGTTCTACGTCTTCTCCATCCAATTGCAGATAAGCTGATGAGTCAGTCGAAGTCCCCATCAGATCGATGGATTCATCCTTGGCTAATTCCGTGAAGTCTGTTGCCAGGGCGGCAGATAACTTGTGTGTTCCTGGAACGTAAGGACCAAATGTCTTCTCAAAACCATCAGAATCAGCGGTGCCTACTTCTTCCCCGTCAACTTTAAGTACCGTATCTTTGTAATCAGTGGATAAAGTGATGTAATAAGGAGTGACATCTATTTGATAGTTATCGTAAAACAGAAGCTTTTTCCCATCCATCTTCAGATTGATTGGTCCTTCGGTACTTCTTTCCGTACCAGACTGGTTATGGAGATCATCAACCAGCATGTCGAATTCTTCCGGATTCTCATCATAGTATGTAATTAGACCTTTGACCGTTTTATCGTTTATCTTGAGTTTGTTATCATCTGTGGAAATGACTTTTGCTAGTGCCTTTGCGTCCTTTTTGTCCACAGCTGTTTCGAACTTTTCAAGCAATCTTTCTTTTGAGGTAAAAGCTTCCCCTGTCTTATAACCGGTTATTAAGATGACGACAGCTGCGATGGCACTCCACAAAATGATCTTGTTTTTCCTGCTCATTTTTTTCTTTGGCGCAGCTTGCTGCTGGCGCTGAGGAGCAGGGCTGCTATCTACGCGTGTGCCGCAGTCATTACAGAATTGAGCGCCGGGCTTCAACTCTTTACCGCATTCTTTACAGTACTTCATAAATTCTCCTCTCTCTGTCTCGTCAGAATAAATAATATAAGAACAAATAAAGACAGCATTCTTATTATAATATTATCCTACTAAATATCTAGATGATTGAGGGAATTAATTTGGAGAACTGGAAGTTTATTATAAAAATGCTAAAGATAAGAACAGCTGCATTTATAGTTTACAAGAAAAACGAATCATGTCTCGGCACTGGATACCATTTTCATAAATCGGTTCTTCATAATGCCGGAGGAAATAATCCTGATCGATCTCTGTCATGCGAAAGCCGCATTTCTGGTAGAAAGCGATTTGATTGATACTGGAGTTGCCGGTTCCCACTTCCAAGATAGTGAATCCTTGTGAACGGGCCTGTTCAATGGCATGGCGGATAAGATATTTACCGATTCCCATTCCTTGATTGTCTTCACTTACAGAGATATTGATGATCTCGGCCATTTTTTGACTGATCGGCAGTAAGACATATATGCCGACGATATGATTCTCTATTTCTGCAACAAAGCTGCTTCCTTTGGAAAGATAGGATTCTATTTTTGGACGAGATGGGTCTGCCTCGAGCAGCAGTTCCATAGGGGGTGTCTCTGATGGGGTAAGTTTTCGTATCTTCATCGTATCACTCCTGTTTTGGGCATATAAAAAGGCTGCCGGGATATGCCGGCAACCGTTGTCAGTCATTTGACGATCAGCACAGAACATTTGGCGCGTTTTGCGACACGGCTGCTGACGCTGCCGAGTACGACTTCCTGAAGAGGATTCAGCCCCCGGCTGCCGATGATGATGAGATCGGCTTTCGTGTCACGGGCATGCTCAAGGATCATCGGAGCAGGTTCGCCGTGCTTCATGATTAGTTTGTAATCGATGGATGCAGCTTCGAATGCATCGCGGAAGCGCTGGAGCCTTTCGTCGCGCTTGCTTTGCAGCTGGATTGGGTCACTGCTGTGCAGGACATCTGCTTTTGTCTTCTCATAATCCAGGACTTGAATCCCTTCAACATGTGCTTCGGGCTGCAGCTTTGCCAGCTGGATTGCGTGCTCTGCTGCGAGAAACGAATGATCAGATCCGTCGATTGCCACTACGATCTTCTTATACATGGATGCACCGCCTTTTAATGGTTTGATACTTTCACATATGCTGAATCGCTAGTTGTCAATCTGCTCATAAGCGCCTGACTGTCATTATTCAAGCCTTCCAAAGTGACAGTCGTACCTTTCTCCATGAATTTTAGCATGATTTTATCGATTGCTGCCACTGCGGAGTCATCCCAGATATGGGTATTGGTAAAATCAAGGGTCACTTGCTTCAGATTGCCTTCGTAAGAAAAGCTATTCGTAAAATCGGTGACCGAGGCAAAGAACAGCTGGCCTGTGATAGCGTATCGGATATGATCTTTTGTTGTTCCAGGACTTTTTTCTACCTTCACTTTTGAAATCTTGGCAACGAAGAAAATGGCACTTAGCAGGATACCGATGAATACACCGATGGATAAGTTATGTGTAGCTACCACCGCGACGACGGTTACAACCATGACAGCCGAATCCGATAATGGAACACGTGTCAGGCTGCGCAGTGAGTACCAATCAAACGTACCGATGGAAACCATGATCATGACACCGACAAGCGCAGGCATTGGAATCATGACGACCCAATCTCCTAAAACAAGGATGAGGAACATCAGGAAGATTCCTGCAACAAGAGTGGAAAGACGTCCTCGGCCCCCGGATTTAACATTGATGACGGACTGTCCGATCATCGCACAGCCAGCCATGCCGCCGAAAAAGCCTGTCACGATATTGGCGATACCCTGTCCGCGAGCTTCTTTGTTCTTGTTGCTAGCCGTATCCGTCATGTCATCAACGATCGATGCAGTCAACAAGGATTCCAGCAACCCGACGATCGATAGTGCCAATGCCGTTGGGAAGATGATTTGCAAAGTCTCCCAATTGAATGGGATATCAGGAATCAAGAAAGAAGGTAAAGCCTGCTTGATTTCTCCCAGGTCACCAACCGTCCGGACATCAAGATGCAGGACTATGCTTGAGATCGTTATTGCCAATATGGCTACAAGCGGCGCCGGTACGGCTTTTGTAATGTAAGGGAACAGGTAAATGATGGCAAGTGTGACACCAACTACGATATAAGTGGTCGTATTGATCCCGATGAAATGCGGAACTTGCGCCATGAAAATCAGGATGGCAAGTGCGTTCACGAATCCGATCATGACCGAACGCGGAATGAATTTCATGAATCGGGCAATACCTAAGACGCCGAATAAGAGCTGCAGGACGCCTGTAAGGATAGTAGTGGCAAATAAATACTGTAAGCCGTGTTCTTTAACCAATGTCACCATCAATAATGCCATTGCGCCTGTTGCAGCAGAGATCATGGCGGGCCTTCCGCCGACAATGGCAATGATGACGGCCATGGAGAATGATGCATATAATCCGACCATCGGGTCCACACCTGCGATGATGGAAAAGGCGATCGCTTCCGGAATCAAAGCCAAGGCAACGACAATCCCGGACAGGAGATCACCACGGATATTTCCAAACCATTGTTTATTCAGTTTTGTTTCTGACAATCTACATACACCTCGTTTTTATTTATTTTGTTGACTTCCAAGTCTCATAGAAGTCGGGTCCGAATTTTGATAAGCTTACTGTAACATGATTGAAGTATTTTGTGAACCAAAACTAACGTTTTTGGTACATTGTTTGGAGTGATTTAGAATGAAAATCGCATATATAAGGGAATTTTTACAAGAAAAATGGAGACAGCAGCCACCAGAAATCCGGAGCTGTGAAACAGTGATAGAGGAAAGGGAAGACGTACAAGGACAGCCTTTGTTGGAGGAACTATTGGAGGAGCTGCAGCCAGGCGATGTACTGGTTGTACGCAAATTGTACAGTTTAGCCAATTCGACAAAACATCTAATCGAAATTTGTCGAAATCTGAAGGAAAAGCAAGCAGCTCTAATATCGATTGAAGACAGCATCGATACTAGGGGAGATTCGTTTTTTCAGCACCTGGAACAGATTGCTGATTTCCGGAAAGAAGTGGTCGGAGAGAGAACCAAGGCAGGTTTGTCTGAAGCTAAATCAAGGAACCGGACAGGCGGCAGGCCGCGCAAGCCTGATAGGAATGTTCAAAAGGCGATTGACATGTATCGCAGCAAGAAATATACGATTGCGGACATTACCATCGAGACTGGCATAAGTAAGACGACTTTATATCGATACCTGCAAGAGTAGATTTTTATCGAAAAGGGAAGTCAAACAAGCGTTTGAATTAATATGAACTAAGCTAATAGGGAATTATTGAATATAAAAAAGCCAGTACACATCTTTAACGTGTGTACTGGCTTTTTTATGGTGCCTTGGTAAATAAACTAGCAGCTGATTATGCTCAATTCACATCCGAACAGAACGCATCCAAATGCCAAGGCTTAGAAAAATGATACCTGTCATAGCCAGGATACCTAGAATGACAGGTAGCTGCGTAACAGAATCGAATAAAGTGATTTGCAAGCCGAATGTTTCTTTGAATCCATCTAAAATAGAGATTGGGGCTTCGGCGAAAGTGATTTCCATTGCGGGCTGCATCAGGACGTCGCGAAGTGCTGCGACGCCATACGTCGGCGGGAAGAACTTCGTGATTTCCTGGACGAATGCAGGCAGCTGGCCAATCGGGATGTAAATGCCGAGCAGAAACCCGGATAAGGTTCCGACCAACGTGCCCATGGATGAAAAAGATTTTCGGGATTGGATTGGAACAGTTATTGCAAATAGAAACGCCGCAGAAGAAAAGGTGATCAGCATAATCAGTCCGATTGCTGCGATTAGGCTGCTCAAAGTAATGGTAGGCTTATCACTTAGCCAAAAATAGCCTTGGGAAATAAGCAGGGCACCAACAGAAAACACGACAGCAATGAGCCACGCAGATAATAGATATCCAATAACCAATTGTGTTCTCGTGATTGGTGTGATGAGCAACGCGTGCAACTGATTACTGGCAGCATCCTCGATCATCGTACCCAATACCGATAGCGTGACTGTCAGTGAGATGACGACGATGATCCCTGCCAATAGCCAGCTTTGCATCAAGGCTTTCATGCCAGTTGCTCCTTGGGCTGCTTGCTGGGCTGAATCAGTTGTTACATCGGCCAGGAACAGCAAGTAAAGCACAATGATGATCCCAGTGGTCAGTAAAGACATGAAAACAGCAGTCTTGTCGCGGAAATACAGTCGGTTAGAACGTGTTGTCAGCTGCCAAATTGTTTGCATGGGTATGCTCCTTTACTAAATTAATGAAAACATCGTCAAGGCTGCCTTTGATTAATTCGAAATCCGTTACATTACCCTCCAGCTGCCGGAGGATGTGATAAGCTGTCAGGCTATTTGGTACAGAAATCTGAAAGTAACCTTGTTTCCGGATATAGTGATGGGATAGTTCATCTAATAATGCATTTGCATATGCGGGTTCATCCACTTGGAGGCGCAGTGTATCTGTGGCATATTCCCGCTTTAATTCAGCTGGCGTTCCTTGTGCTTTGATCTTTCCCTTATCGACTACAACAATCTGATCCGCTTCAGCGGCTTCTTCCATGTAATGTGTCGTCAGGAACACAGTCATTTGGAGCTGCTGCTGCAGGCTGGCAACTGTTTTCCATACGTCCACCCTGGTTTGGGGATCCAAACCGGTTGTCGGTTCATCCAAAAACAGGATTGCTGGTCGATGAAGCAGTGCCCGGGCAATTTCTGCACGCCGTTTCTGCCCTCCAGACAAATGACGGAATTGCTTTTTCAAGATTGGGGCAAGCTGCAAGGTATCGGTGACCCATGAAATGCTGGTTTGCGTATCTGTTTTCGTCATGCCATAAAATCGTCCCCACATCTCGAGATTTTCCTTAATGGTAAGAACATCATCCAGTACATTGTCTTGAAAAACGAGACCGATACGCTTGCGGATTTCTGCATCGTCTTTACCCGCGCGGAACCCGTCGACGAGGATTGATCCTGCTGATTGCCGCAGACGGGTAGCAATCATGTGGATGGTGGTTGATTTCCCTGCACCATTTACGCCCAGGAATGCGAATAGATGGCCTTTCTCTACATTAAATGTTAAATCATCTACAGCTTTTGACTTGTCATAGGATTTTGTCAGATTCTTGATGTCAATGATTTTCATCCATTTCACGCTTCTTCCTTTTATAATTAGCGAGTTCTTCATTTAACTGCTTTGTCTCAACGGTTTGAATTAGATGGTAAATGCCCCACAGGATGATATAAATAAAGATAACAAGAGCAAATAATAATCCGAGCAGCTTCCAGTTGCCTGTATCAAACCAGTCGAAAAAGAAAGCAGCCCCTGTGAAGGCACTTAAGACGACCAAGAGGTATAGGAAGGTGCGGATTAAAAAGTTTGATTCATTCGCACGGCGGCTAAAGATTAGTTTTTGTATCCAAGTCAGTACGAAAGTGATTAGTGCAGTTTGAGGTACGAAAGCAATAGCCATTTCCTTATTTCCAATAAACACATAGATATATATGCTGGTTGCAAAAATGGAAAACATGAACATGATGCCCCAACTTTGAATGAAATTTACGAATGTTTTCATGATTTATTCCTCCCTCCTATTCCGAGTTTACGTTTGAGCTGCGGTACGTATTGTCGAGAAATCACTAACTTTTCTCCGTTTGTCAGGGTGGCGGTCAGCTTGCGGCCAAGTGCGGGCTTCAGTTTCTCCACCTTCGCGAGGTTTAGGATGACAGATTTGGAAACACGTATCAGATCGGGGCTGTAGTTCGCATCCTCGATTTGGTACAGCTTTAACGAGGATTGATAAACAGCATCCTTGTCATAGAGAAATACCGTATTATCTACGGACTCGATATAATAAAGGCTTTCCGGCTGGAGGAGATGCAACTCGCCATTCCGCTCGCCAGACAATCTTTCTTGGCTGGATGCCGATAGCATTCTGACCAATTCAAGAATTCGCGAATTGGCTTGGCGACAGGTGATCTGCACTTCTGTTTCCTTGCAATTATCGTCCTCCTGGATTGTGATTTTCATGGCAAACCTCCTGTTTTTATTGTTGGTATTTTCAGTGTAACGGTCGACTCAGGAAAAACAATAGCAGGTGGTGTATCCTGCCAATAGGGGGCAGTAAGATGCCGTTGCAATTGGACAAACGTTTGATAAAGAATGCTTGGAGGGAAAAAATAAGTAATAAGGAGGAGTAGATGATGAGGATGATTAAGCTGCCGGATGGAACGGAAATACCTGCGATTGGACAAGGTACATGGAACATGGGGGATGATGGGTCGAAGCGTCATGATGAAATCCAAGCTTTGCGCACTGGCATCGATCAAGGACTTTTGGTGATTGACACAGCGGAAATGTACGGAAAGGGCCGATCGGAGTGTCTTGTAAGGGAAGCTATTGTTAATAGAAGAGATGAAGTCTTCCTCGTTTCAAAAGTGCTGCCTTCCAATGCAGCATATGAGGATGTACTGGAGGCATGTAATCGTTCCCTGGAGCGCTTGGGCACTGATTATTTGGATTTGTATCTGCTGCACTGGCGCGGAGCAGTGCCTCTTGCTGAAACGGTAGCTGCTTTTGAACAGCTGAAGGGAGTTGGGAAAATCAAACGCTGGGGCGTATCGAATTTCGATACTGATGATATGGAAGAGTTGTGGAATGTCGAGAACGGAAAGAATTGTGCAGTCAATCAAGTGCTCTATAATCTCACAGCTAGAGGGATCGAATATGATTTGATGCCATGGCATAAGGAAAAAGGTATTCCGATCATGGCGTATTGTCCATTGGCACAAGGTGACCGGAAGGAGATTCTGCAGAATGCTGCAGTCCGGGAACTAGCAAAAATATATGAAGTGTCCGTTTCTCAAATCGCCTTAGCATGGACGATCCAGTCTGGCCAGGTTCTCAGCATTCCGAAATCGGGGCAGGCTGCTCATGTGGTGGAGAATGCTGAGGCTGGAAATCTTGTATTGAATAAAGAAGATCATGCAAAATTGAACAAGGAATTCCTGCCGCCAACGTCGAAAGTACCGTTGGAGGTCGTGTGACCGCATAGGCATTTTACATGACAGCCTATGCAGGCAACGCTATACTAAATACGATAAAAACCGCTAAAGGAGTGCTTTCAATGAACTATGTAACACTTAACAATGGCTTGAAAATGCCACAGCTTGGCTTTGGAGTATGGCAAGTAGGAAACGAAGAAGCAACTGCTGCAGTAGCAAAAGCACTTGAAGTTGGTTATACAAGCATCGACACAGCTATGATTTACAAAAATGAAGAAGGCGTCGGCAAAGCGATCAAGGAAGCGAACGTGAACAGAGAAGATTTGTTCATCACGACAAAAGTGTGGAACTCCGATCAAGGATATGACAACACAATCGCAGCATTTGAAGCGAGCCTGGAGCGTCTTGGTCTGGATTATGTGGATCTTTATCTTATCCACTGGCCGACACCGCAATATGATGAGTATGTGGATACTTACAAAGCATTGGAGAAGCTTTACAAAGATGGCCGCGTGAAAGCAATCGGCGTATGCAACTTTGAGATTGAGCATCTCGAACGCCTGATGAAAGAAACAGAAATCACTCCAGTATTGAACCAAGTCGAATGCCACCCGTACTTGGCACAAAACGAACTAAAAGAGTTCTGCAAGAAGCATGATATATTCTTGGAAGCGTGGAGCCCGCTGGATCAGGGCGGCGATGTACTGAAGGATGAAGTCGTGACAGCAATCGCTGAAAAGCTTGGCAAAACAGCAGCGCAAGTCGTGCTTCGCTGGCATCTTCAGAATGACACAATCGTCATTCCGAAATCCGTTACACCATCCCGTATCGAAGAAAACTTCCAAGTATTCGACTTCGAGCTTTCTGCTGAAGATATGGATGCAATCAACAAATTGGATGCAGGCCGCCGCAAAGGTGCACATCCGAATGATATGAACAAGCGATAAGAAAGACGAAAAGAGCGCCGCATCGGCGCTCTTTTTTTCATAACTTGACAATCATGGGGAAGCAGAATCATTTATATTGGTATAGTCTGGACTAATTGTATTGAAAGGACGGAACTAATTGCTCTCAAATGTTATAGCTATTATCATTTTCTTGATAATAATTGGCTTATTGATAAGGCTTCGGGTAGTCAAAATAGTGAGTAAGAAGGATTTTACATATAAGCAATCCAAACAGCAGTTAAGTATCACTTATGGTAAATTCAATGGTTTTGATTATTATTATTTTAAATTTAAGCCGGATCACATGGTAACACTCTCCTATGAAGTGGAAGTAGAGGAAGGGGAATTGATGTTGGAATGGCGTGACCGTAAACGGCTGATCTGGCGAGAAACATTCTCTGAAGACGCGCAAGGGAAGGTTACAGCTAAAACGAAACACCGGCGTTACTCCATCAGGGTCGAAGGAAAGCATACGAAAGGCGGATGTCGCATTCATTTTGCAAAAGGGGATGTAGCTTTGCAAGCAGAAGAAAGTAAGAAAGAGGGATAAGGCAAAAACCTATAAAAAAAACAGTAAACAATAAATCGATACAAACACGGGTCAATGGTAATCTTCTGGAATACGTATGCTATAGTAAAAAGGAAAAATGGAGGAGGGATCAGGATGAAGACAGAACGGTTACAAATGCATGATTTGGAAGCGGCAATGCAAATGTCGGAGTATGCCTTCCGGTATCGCATCACGGAAGATACGCGGGATGAAAGACTGGGGCAGATGGATCAGTATCAGCAGCTTTACGGAATCAAGGAAGATGGGAAACTGGCTGCTAAGCTGCATTTGCTGCCGTTAGCGATAAGACTCGGTGAGCAGACGATTCCAATGGGCGGTATTGCGGGTGTAGCTACCTATCCTGAATACCGTCGGAATGGCTATATCAAGCAGCTTTTGACTGATACGCTTTATCACATGCGAAGGCAAGGGATGCCTGTTTCCATGCTGCATCCTTTCTATGTCGATTTTTATCGTCGATTTGGCTATGAGCTATTCACAGATCGTACGATTTACACACTGAAGAAAAAAGATCTTGTGCGGATGGCGCCGGTGGATGGAAAAATCGAACGTGTGAAGAAGGAAGGACATTCACAGGAAATCGAGGATATCTATACGGCTTATGCAGCTACATACAGCGGCATGCTTGCACGGGGTGCTTCCTGGTGGAAACAGCGTTTTTACGGTGATCATGACTTCATCGCCCTTTATCGGGATGCTGATGGGAAGGCGCAGGGATACATCATTTATGAGATTGCATCTCGTGACAAACTAGCTATTCCAGAATTTGTTGCTCTTACGGCAGATGCACGCATCGGTTTGTGGAACTTCATTGCGCAGCATGATTCCATGTTTGAAGAGGTTACGCTGGATTTGCCGCCGCATGATCCACTCGTTTTCATGCTGCCGGATCCCGAACTTGCAGTGAAGCATTATCCATACTTTATGGCTCGAATTGTTGATATTCCTGCTTTCTTCGATAAGTATGATTGGCAGGAGGATCCAGCAGGTGTTGTGCTTCAAGTGGAGGATCCCATCATCAAGGAACATAACCGGACATTTGTTTTTCAAGATGGAAAAGCTAAGACATCTTCTGAGTCCAGTGGAATCAAGTTATCGATCAACCTGCTCTCTGCTATAATGTTCGGCTACAAGCGTCCGCTTGTCCTGTGGCAGGCTGGTTTGATCGATGGACCAAAAGAGATGGTCAAAGAATTGGAGTATAGTATCCCGAGGCGTGAGCCGTATATTTATGATTTCTTCTAAGGAGACTGGCATTATATGAAAAAGAAAGAATTTCACCGCCTTGCCCGAGCTGTTATCCAAAAAGGCGACAGAATCTTGCTTGCCAAGGCAGACGGGTGGCAAAATAGCTTCTTGCCCGGTGGTCATGTCGAGATCGGGGAAGGTGCTGAATCGGCTTTGCTGCGAGAGCTGCAGGAGGAATTGGGTGTGGATGGGAAAGTCGTTCACTTTCTCGGAGACTTTGAACATAGCTGGCAGCACGGAGATACAACGCATTTTGAATTGACGCATGTATTTGAAGCGGTGATTGATAGCGAACAGATCGAGAGCAAGGAGCCGCATCTTCGTTTCTTTTGGGCGAAGCCGGCCGAACTTGAACAACTGGATTTGCAGCCATATCCGCTTATCGAGGTTTTGCGTGAAAAGCAGCTTCCTGCCTCAGTGTGGCGAAGCACACTTTAGACAAACTGATTTTATCTGTTTGTCTTTTTTTCTTTGAAAAAAGGCTTGCGGTTTACGCAGCGTCAACGTTTAGAGTGTAAATCAGAGGGGAGGAAGCATGATGATATATACCGTTCAAAAGCTTGCGGAGCTTGCTGGTGTGAGTAAACGTACATTGCGTTATTACGATCAAATCGACCTGCTCCGACCGGCTGAAATCAATGCGAGCGGCTACCGTATTTATACGGAAAAAGAGGTGGATTTGCTGCAGCAGATTCTCTTTTACCGGGAGTTGGAAGTTGATCTGGATACAATCAAGTCCATCATTCATTCGCCGGGATTCGATAGGAAGAAGGCATTGGAGGAGCACAGGGATAGCTTACTAAAAGAGCAGGAACGTATTCGTATGCTCCTTGGAAACGTTGAAAAAAGCATTCATGCAATGGAAAGGAAGGTCCGAATGACGGATAACGAGAAGTTCACAGGCTTCAAGGAAAAGAAAATTGCGGAAAATGAAGCATTGTACGGGGAAGAGATCAGGGAAGCATATGGCGAACAAACAGTCGAAGCTGCCAATCAGAAGTTCCGGGGATTATCGGAAGAGCAGTACAAAAAGATGCAGGAAGTGGAACGGTGTTTATTTGAAAAGCTGAAAAGTGCAATGCAGCAAGGAGATCCTGCTGGACAAGAAGCCATGCGAGTGGCTGAGCTGCATCGAGAATGGCTGTCATTCACATGGCCGGACTATTCAAAAGAAGCGCATGCACATTTAGCGGAGATGTATGTCCAGGATGATCGTTTTACGGTTTATTATGACGACAAGGCTGGAAATGGTGCAGCCCATTTTCTGCGGGATTGCATCGAGCATTACACGAAGCTTTAAGCGCCATGCTCAGTTTTGTATTGTTTATCAAGGAGGTGATACACTTATAGGTAAAGGAGCGATGACATGAATAGAAAAGTGTTTGTGAACGGTATGGAATTGGCCGCATATGAATATGCGCATCAATATGTCGATAAAAGTGGAAAGCAGTTGCAGGAGATCAAGTTTAAATTCCCAGTGACAAGCGAAGCTTATCATGATGTGGCGGTTTTGCTCTATAAGGATGATTTTCAGGTGGAAGTTCCTGAAGATAACCTTGCTTTCAAGGCCGCGATCAAACAATATAGTACGAGCATCACCAATCTTTACGAAGAGGGACAGGTGGGTGAATATTCGCTAGTGCTGGAGGAAAAGCCAGGGGCTGCGATGTGAGTGACAACGCAGCTCCCTTTATATATAAAATCAGCTGAATTACTGGATTGTTTTAAAAGAATTCTTTCCTTGCATATCAAGCCTTGAAAGATACCTTTCTTTATGTATAAAACTTCACAAATTGGTCACACTGTAATGTGTAAGCGGTTACTTTATCGCGTATACTAACAGTATAAAGTGTGAGGTATACAGAAAGGGGAGGCTGAGGGTGATCTTGAAAGCGCTTAAGGAAAACGGTGATATGACGATCTCTTACTATGAGAACGGTACGCTGCATACCTTTACCGGAAGATATCATAATCTGAATCTCTTGGACCAAACGCTTTGTCTGGAAAATGATGAGAAGAAACGAATGATAATCCATATCGCGGGTATTCAGCAGATACATTGATCGGACAGCCGAAAGCATCTTTCGATGTTTTCGGCATTTTTTTATGTTTTTTACCAGTTTTGCGGTACAATAGATGGAACGAATAAGATACCCGTCCCCTAATGTAAACGGATACGGGAAAACAGCTGTCAGAAGAAGGGCTGATTAGTGGAGGTTTCAAGCATGAGTTCGCAATATCCAGATGATGGACTGACTTTACATACAGATCTTTATCAAATCAATATGGCGGAGACGTATTGGAATGATGGGGTCCATGAAAGAAAGGCAGTGTTCGAGGTTTCGTTCCGCAAGCTGCCGTTCGGTAATGGCTTTGCCATATTTGCAGGATTGGAACGCGTTATAGAATATTTACAGCAATTCCGTTTCACAGAGAGTGATCTGGCGTATTTAAAGGATGAGCTTGACTATGGGGAAGATTTCCTGGCTTACTTGAAGGATTTACGCTTTACTGGAACTGTTCATTCTGTTGTAGAGGGGGAGCTTGTCTTCAGCAATGAGCCGCTTATGCGGATCGAGGCACCGCTGGCTGAGGCGCAGCTGGTAGAGACGGCAATTTTAAATATCGTCAATTACCAGACGCTGATTGCCACAAAGGCATCCAGAATCAAGCTTCTGCTAGGCGATGAGATTGCACTGGAGATGGGCAGTCGTCGTGCACATGAGCTGGATGCAGCAGTATGGGGTACGAGAGCGGCCTATATCGGCGGATTTGAGGCAACGTCGAATGTCCGTGCGGGCAAGAAATTCGGCATTCCGGTAGCAGGGACACTGGCGCATTCAATGATTCAGGCTTACCGTGATGAATATACAGCATTCACCAAGTATGCAGAGCGACATACGAATTGTACATTCCTTGTCGACACATATGACACCCTTCGTTCTGGTGTACCGAATGCCATCCGTGTTGCGAAGGAGCAAGGTGATAAGATTAAGTTCACTGCGATAAGACTGGATAGCGGAGACTTAGCTTACTTGTCCAAAAAGGCTCGGAAAGCGTTGGATGATGCTGGATTTACTGAAACGAAGATTTCCGCATCGAATGATCTTGACGAAGAAACGATTCAGAGCTTGAAATCACAAGGGGCGAAAATCGATATTTGGGGTATTGGTACGAAACTGATTACTGCTTACGATCAGCCTGCTTTAGGTGCGGTGTACAAACTGGTGAGCATAGAAGATGATGGTGCCATGCAGGATACGATTAAAATCAGTGCCAATCCAGAGAAAGTATCGACACCAGGCTTGAAGAAGGTTTACCGGATCGTCAATCGGATCAATAAAAAATCCGAAGGGGACTACATCGCCATGGAGGATGAGAATCCACAGGAAGAGGATCATCTGAAAATGTTCCATCCTGTCCATACGTATGTCAGTAAGTTCGTAACGAATTATGACGCAGTCGATTTGCATCAGACAATCTTCCAGGATGGCAAGCTTGTTTACGAGCTTCCGGCTATTGACGATATCAAGACTTACGCGAAGGCGAATCTTTCTCTTCTATGGGATGAGTATAAACGTCCGAAAGCGCCGGAGGAATATCCTGTCGATCTCAGTCAAAAGTGCTGGGATAATAAGATGGATAATATCCAGAAAGTGAAAGACCATGTAAAATCTTTGCATAAGTCAACTTAATAGGGTTACAATTCTGTTTATTGGGAATAACTGTATCATCCGGTTGATATCTCGCAAATGGAAAACCTGTGAAAATGCTGTTGCAGCAATGTTAAGAATGCAGATTAATAGCCATGGAAGCCAGGATACATGCTATAATAAGGAAATACGGGAGCAGCAATGTTCCTGCATATTAAACACAAACATACAGCTTTTACATCAGGTGAAGGTTATGTATAAATTTATTAAATGAGGTGTTTTTCATGAACAAAGCAGAATTAGTAGAAGCAGTAGCGCAACAAGCAGAACTATCTAAAAAAGATGCAAGCAAAGCAGTTGATGCACTTCTTGAAACAATCTCTGAAACATTAGCTAAAGACGAAAAAGTACAGCTTGTAGGTTTCGGTACTTTCGAAGTGAGGGAGCGTGCGGCACGTACTGGCCGTAACCCGCAGACTGGTGAAGAAATCACTATCCCTGCTTCCAAAGCTCCAGCTTTCAAAGCAGGTAAAGATTTCAAAGAAGCTGTTAAATAAGAGATTCCCTTGCGGAATGGAAATGCCGACGCATGCGTCGGCATTTTTTTTATAATTTGCTGATATGTGTGATGGATAGTTTATCGCTGCTTTTTTCCACTTTCCATATAGGTTCAAACATCATGCGCAGAATGGCGATTGTAGCTTCGTCAGCCTTCAACCCGCGAACTGTCTTGTCATCTGTGGTGTAATCTTTGTCTTCTTCCAAGCCGAAGCGCAACTGAAGAAGGTTGCGTATGCCGTTGAAGGTGGGGAATGAAATGCTGTAGCCATCTTTCAAAGCAGCTGTGAGCTTGCTTTTTTGTTCTTGCAGCATTTCAGGGTCGGCTTTTGGGTAACTACCCTGGATGGCGCTTATATTACCTGATTCGATCAGCTCAGCTGTTTGTTCCCGTCCCAGTCCGCTATGGACAATTCGTTCAATTTGATAGGCTTCTGCTTGTGATATGGTAGTTGTCATGTTATGCGTCTCCTTTAGTGAATGGCTTTATTCGGTGCTTGAATGGTGATGGATTTCCGTCTTTTGTATAGGTAGGCGATCAGCTCCAACAGAAAGCCTGGTATCTTTTTTGGGAAGAGCTTTTTCTTGTAGAATCTCTTATAAGCCCGGTGCAGGTCCTCCCATTGTGTGCAGTGCTTCTGCTGACGGAATCGCGCTGGGTCGATCAATCGGATATCTCCTCCCGGTGTAATGAGGATATTCCGGAGGTGGATATCAGATGGGTTCAATCCTTCTGCTGCTGCATGTGCCAATGCATTATCGATATCTGCAATATGATGATCGGTTATGCGGATGCCCTCACGCAGGCAATCGTATAGGGTTTGGCCAGGGATGTAATCGATTACCAAATAACCGTCACCTGCTTCGTGCAGCGCTGGAAAGAAATGATTGTTTTCAAGCGTTTTATAGATTTCCGCTTCCTCCGCTGCGATGTGACGGAAAGCGGGAAAGAACACCTTCATTACTTTAGAGGAATCATTAAGGCGGAATGCAAATGCGCTCCTGCCGGTCCCGATCAGGACTAAAGAGGCGGGATACGCTGTCAAATCGGGCATCGTATCGGAACCTGACATCTGAATCTGCTCGGCAAGCTGCTCAAAATCAGCCATCTCCAGCACTCCTTTTCTTTGGGACAAGGCTTATACAGTCATTTATACGCACGAACTGGGAAGTAGGTGCATAAAAATAGTAAAAAAGCTGGTCCACCTTTCGTAATTTCAGTGTGTGTTTCCTGCTTTGTGGTTATTTTCACCAAAATGTGGACTGTTTGCTTTACTCGTCGGGAAAATAGCGATATCGTCCTCTATAAAGCCCCTTCTTTTTTCGGCTTGTAATCATATAAAGAAAAAGGTGATCCCATGCAAGAGAAACCTAGTAAAACAGAATATCCTGCTTATTACCAAGATTACATGAATCTCGTTCCGGAGGGAAATATTGTTGCCTTGTTAAAGGAACAGGAGCGACAGACAACGAATCTTTTGCAAGGGCTGACTGATGAGCAGGCAAGCTTTGCTTATGATGCTGGAAAATGGACGATCAAAGAAATGATTGGCCATCTTACAGATACGGAAAGAATCCTTTCTTACCGGCTGCTTACCGTTGCCCGCGGAGATATGACGCCTCTGCCAGGTTTTGATGAGGATTCCTATGTGGAGCAAGCAAAATTCACCCAGATGACAGTGGCGAGCCTGCTGGCGCAATACAGGGCAGTTCGTGCATCAACGATTGCTTTAGTGGAATCGCTGAGTGATCAGGACTGGATCAGGCAGGGAATGGCAAACGGCCATGTCACATCGGTCCGGGCACTGGCTTATATGATGCTTGGCCATGAACGCCATCACCACCATATCCTTCATGACCGTTACTTCGCTTCTGCCATGTATCCGCTCAATCGTATGTGATTTGGGGTATATTGACAGAGGAATGACAATCATGTAGACTATATTGAAGATTAATAGAATAAGATTGTGATTGCTCCAAAGGGGAGTAGCTTCCAGTTAAGTCGACAATACGTGATAGCTTGCTGTCGCCGGTTTAACTGACAACGTCATGTTGTTTGCCAGACCTTTGCCAATTTGGTGAAGATTGATTACAGACGGGACCTTCACATTGTGGGGGTCCTTTTCGTTTAGTATATGTTAATGGAGGAATTATTTCGGTGTTGAAGAAATGCTTAGAGTTGATGCAGCGGCGAGCACCATCCATCACGCTCGAACTGAATCAGGCAAGCTATCATGCAGGCGATAAGATCGAAGGGCACATTCGGCTTCTTGGAGGCTGGAAGGATCAGGATTTAAATAGATTGGATTGCGATTTGGTTATAAAAAACAGCGCAACCGATAAAATAGTGAATATAAAGAATGTTATAAGCATCTTCATGTCCAAGCAGCTGAAATCAAATGAACAGATCGACAAGCCGTTCACGTTCCGATTGCCAGAGGAACTGGAACCGAGCTCCGGTACATTGGTCTATGAGCTGCAGACCAAGCTTGTATTCGCCAATGAAAAATGTGCGAAAGATGATAGGCAAGTACGGATTTTAGCGTAGATGCCAAAAAGGAGGAGATTGCATTGGGGAGGCTTTGCTGAGAATAACAACCACTTATGACAGAAGTTTTGCTAGCGCTGCTCCTCGTCGAGGCGTCGCAGCTATTTTATTAATCGGCTTGTAAACTATCAATCAAATAAGTGAGGTGAGTCCCTTCAAGTAGAGAAGGGAATTAATTGGACCCATCAATAGTCATTAATTTAAGTTTAGTTGTGTTATTCATCATTTTTACGGCCTTTTTCGTAGGTGCAGAGTTTTCAGTTGTGAAAGTGCGTATGTCGCGAATCGATCAGCTGGTCGCAGAGGGCAATAAACGGGCAACCATCGTAAAGAAACTAGTGGATAACCTGGATTATTATCTGTCGGCCTGTCAGCTTGGTATCACTGTAACCGCGCTTGTCTTGGGTGCGTTAGGTGAACCGACCGTGGAGAAAATGCTTCATCCGTTATTCCACGAAATCGGGCTGTCTGATTCCTTGTCTACGGTTCTGTCTTATGCCATTGCCTTTGCGTCCGTTACATTCTTGCATGTGGTGATTGGTGAATTGGCGCCAAAGACATTGGCAATCCAGTATACAGAGCAATTGACATTGATTCTAGGGCCGCCGCTGTATTGGTTCGGTAAGCTGATGGCACCATTCATTTACTTGCTGAATGGTTCTGCTCGTGTGTTTCTGAAGCTGTTCGGCGTGAAACCGGCAGCCCATGAATCGGCACACTCGGAAGAAGAATTGCGCATTATCATGACGCAAAGCTATCAAAGTGGTGAAATCAACAAAACAGAACTTAGTTATATGGAAAACATCTTTACATTTGACGAACGCGTAGCGAAGGATATCATGGTACCGCGGACACAGGTGGTCACTTTGGAGAAGTCCATGACTGCTGCTGAAGTGATTGACATCATCGATGAACACCAGTTCACACGTTATTTGGTGACGGAGGATGGTGATAAGGACCATATCATCGGCTTCGTCAATGTGAAGGAAATGCTGACGGATTTTGCTGCAGGCAGAAGACAGAGTCTGCCTAATTTCATTCATGAGCTGCCGCTCATCCATGAGGGAACATCCTTGCAGGATGCTCTACTGAAGATGCAGACAGAACGCGTGCATATTGCACTTGTTGTGGATGAATATGGCGGTACTGCAGGGATCCTGACGATGGAGGACATCCTTGAAGAAATCGTTGGAGAAATCCACGATGAATTTGATGAAGATGAGGTACCGGATGTACAGGAAGTTTCTGATCTGACATACCATATCAACGGCCGTGTGCTGCTGGATGATTTGGAGGATCGATTCGGCTTTGTATTCGACAACCGGGACGATGTTGATACGATAGGCGGCTGGATTTTTGTTAAGAATGATGAAGTGGATTCACAGACAACTGTGGTGGATGCAGCAGGAAATGAGTGGGAAGTTATCGAAATGGATAATCATCAGATCATTTTGGTTGAACTGCGCATCCTTGAACAAGAACAGCTTCCGCGTCTGGAAGCTTGATAAGGTAAATAAAAAGGCCGGGATGCCCCATATGCATCCTGGCCTTTTTTACTGGAGGTAACGTCTATTGATTAAACTTTATGAAAATAAACATCAGGAAAAGAATGAAGTCGCCCGGCATCAGCATAACACCCATCAGCTGCTATACGTCCTGGATGGAGAAGGAAAATGTGAATTGGATATGGAAATCCAGAAGCTGCATCCTGATAGCATTGTGCTTATCTCTCCGCATACAATCCATGCCATCCAAGCCGATTCTAAAATGACAGTGCTCGTGCTGGAATTCGATTTCCGGCATCTGGCTGAAGATGTTATATCTTATCTTGTCGAACCGGTATTTGCTAAAGCGCGAGTCTTGGATCTATCCCTATTCGAAAGCAGTGAGATTCGTCAATTGTTGCGCAAGATGCTGTTTGAGCAATCGCAGGGACACCCGATTCATACGATGGGGTTGAAGCTCCTGCTCTCGCAGGTGCTGTACCAGCTTGCTATCATGCAGCGGGGAGATACGACGCAGGACACAAATACAAGACGGGCGAAATGGCTCAAGCATCACTTGGAAACAAGATATTTCGAGATTGCCAGTATGGAAGAAGTTGCTGCCAAAGCAGGTGTGAGCAGCCGTTACATGAATCAAATTTTCAAAGAAATGTATGATATGACACCCTATCAATTCCTGACAGAGGTCCGGCTGCTGAAAGTGAAGAAAATGCTGCGTGAATCTGATAGGGAAATTGTCTCGATTTGCTTTGAAGTTGGATTTGAAGCGGTCTCGACATTTTATCGTGTCTTCAAAAAATATGTAGGTGTCACACCGAATGTTTATCGGCGAACGACAGATGATTTCCGGAATTGAGAATAACGGAAAAGATTGATAAGAAAAATGTAAACGCTTTACTTATACTATCCTTAAATTGGATAGTGGGAGGGCGCGGAATGGCGACTAAAAAAATTGGGATAATCATGAACGGTGTAACAGGAAGGATGGGAACGAACCAGCATCTTATCCGGTCTATCGCTGCGATACGGGCAGAAGGCGGTGTGCTGCTTTCGAGCGGGGACAGATTGATGCCGGATCCGATTCTCATCGGGCGCAATGAAGAAAAACTTGCAAAGCTTGCACGGGAAAATGATGTGGATCGTTATAGTACCAACTTAGATGCAGCCTTGGCCGATGATTATAATCAGATTTATTTTGATTCACAGACGACCAATCGTAGGGAAGCAAGCATCAAGCAGGCCATTGCGGCTGGGAAGCATATTTATTGTGAGAAACCGACGGCAACCAGCCTGGAAGGATCTTTGGAGCTGGCCAGATTGGCACGCGAGGCTGGTGTGAAAAATGGCGTCGTACAAGATAAGCTGTTCCTTCCGGGCCTTCAGAAGCTGAAACATTTGATCGATAGCAATTACTTCGGGGAGATTCTTTCTGTAAAACTGGACTTCGGCTACTGGGTGTTCGAGGGCGATTGGCAGGAAGCACAGCGGCCGAGCTGGAATTACCGAGCTGAGGACGGCGGCGGTATCATCGTCGATATGTTTGCCCATTGGCGATATGTCATCGACCATCTTTTCGGGGAAATCGATAGCTTGACCTGTCTTGGAGCAACACATATCCCGTACCGTGTAGATGAAGCGGGCAATCGCTACAAAGCAACGGCTGATGATGCTGCTTATGCTATTTTTGCTCTTAAGAACGGGATAGTTGTCCAGGCTAATTCCTCGTGGACGACAAGGGTCGATCGTGATGATTTGGTTACTTTCCAGGTGGATGGAACATTGGGAAGCGCGGTGGCGGGTCTTCGTGATTGCAAGATCCAGCATCGGGTGACAACGCCAAAGCCGGTATGGAATCCGGATATTCCAAATACAATCGATTTCCGTTCCCAGTGGGAGACATTACCGGAAAACCGCACTTATGATAATGGATTCAAGATTCAATGGGAATTGTTCCTGAAACATGTGGAAGAGAATGCAGCATTCCCTTGGGACTTGCTGGAAGGTGCAAAAGGCACCCAGCTATCGGATTTAGGGCTGGAAGCTTGGCGTGAGAAGAAATGGGTCACTGTTCCGAGTCTGGATGATTAAAAGGAGGAAGCTGCATGACAACGATTCTTTTACCGAAGCAAGGGCGCAAACTGGAAGAATATAAACTGGTCCATCCGGCTTCCTCTTATCCGGCCGAGGGAACCTTCCGAACAAGAATTGCTTATTCTGCAGCTCATGTGGTTGCAGATGCAACGTCCATTGCACATCCCATCCTTGGCGGAGCCGTTGATTGGGATGCTACTTTGGCGTATCGCAAAGCATTATGGAAGCTTGGTTTCGGGGTTGCAGAAGCAATGGATACAGCACAACGCGGTATGGGTCTTACATGGGAGATGGCTAAGGAATTGATTTCGCTAAGTGCGGTGGAGGCAAAAAAGGAGAATGCAGTGCTTGCATCCGGCGCTGGGACGGATCATTTGCCGGCAGACAGGACGTATACGATGTCAGAGATCAAGCAAGCCTATGAGGAGCAGTGTACATTTGTCGAAGGCGCCGGGAGCCGGATCATTCTGATGGCAAGCCGCGCATTGGCTGCCAGTGGCCGATCTGCCGCGGATTACAAGGATGTATACGGGCATGTGCTTGGAGGAGTGAAACAGCCAGTCATCCTGCATTGGCTCGGGCCAATGTTTGATCCGAAGTTGACAGGCTACTGGGGAGCGGAAGCAATCAGCCAGGCGATGGACGCTTGTCTTGATTTGATTCACCAGCATGAAACGAAAATCGACGGAATTAAAATTTCTTTGCTGGATAAAGACAGGGAGATCGAGATGCGATCCAAACTGCCGGCATCTGTCCGGATGTATACAGGAGACGATTTTAATTATCCAGAGTTGATTCAAGGGGATGGCGAGCAATACAGTCACGCACTGCTCGGGATATTCGATGCGATTGCACCAGCTGCATCCGAGGCGCTGCGTGCACTTGATGCCGATGATCTGGAAGGATATCGGGAGATTTTCGATAAAACGGTACCGCTTGCAAGGCATATCTTTGAAACGCCGACGTACGCGTACAAAACAGGAGTCGTTTTCCTAGCCTATCTGAATGGTTATCAATCACATTTCCGGATGATCGGTGGAGCGGAAGGGGCTAGATCGGTTGTTCATTTGAGTGAGCTATTCCGTCTGGCTGATCAGGCGGGTGTCTTGGTGGACCCAACACTTGCGGCGGAGCGGATGCAGCTTGTACTGAAGCTTGCAGGCATCGAACAGAAGGTGATGTCATGACAAAGGCAGATTTGCAGCTTCTCAGTCTCAATCAGATTACGACAGAAAACTGGTCCCTGAATGAAGCAATCCAAGGATGTGCCCGCCATGATATCCACTGGATTTCGATTTGGCGTCACAAGCTGGAAGCAGTCGGTGTGAAAGAAGCGAAAAAGCTGTTGACCGAATACGGCGTACAAGTTTCCAGTCTTTGCCGCGGCGGGATGTTCCCGGCAGCGACAGAGCAGGAGAGACAGCAGCGTATCGACGACAATAAACGGGCGATAGAAGATGCAAAGGCATTGGGGACCGATGTACTGGTACTCGTATGTGGACCCGCTTCCGATAAAAATATTGCGCAGGCTCGTCATTGGGTGGAGGCAGGAATTGAGGCAATCCTGCCGTATGCGGAAGAGATGGGTGTAAAGCTTGGAATCGAGCCGCTTCACCCGATGTATGCGGCTGACCGCTCGGTGATCAATACACTGGGACAGGCGAACACACTGGCTGAAAAACTTCAATCCGATCATCTAGGGGTGGTGGTCGATGCCTTCCATGTTTGGTGGGATCCAGAGCTTGAGAAGCAAATTGCCCGTGCCAAGGGTAAGATTCTCGGGTTCCACGTATCGGATTGGAAGGTACCGATGAAGGATATGTTCAAAGGAAGGGCCATGATGGGAGACGGTGTCATCGATCTGCGCGAGATGCGCAATATGGTGGAGGAAGCGGGCTATCATGGGCCAATCGAAGTGGAAATCATCAATCAGGAAATTTGGGATCAGCCGGGAGATGAAGTGCTTCATCAAATGAAGCGATGCTATCAGGCACATGTATGAAGGGGAGTATTTATATGGCACTGCTGAACCAATTGGAGGAGCTGGCCCAAAGAGCTGCTGAAGCGGCTGCTAACCGGGAAATCGTTCCTTTCACTTTTTCCGTTGCTGGGCTGGATCACCCGCACATCTATGGTATGGTGCAAGGTTTATTGGATGCAGGGGCACAGCTTGTGCATATCTATGACCGTAATCCTGATCAGGCACATGCACTATCGGCGGAATTCCAAACAGGAAAAGTCGTGGCGGAGCTGTCGGAGATATTGCATAGCGGAGTTGATCTGGTGGCTACAAGTATCGTGCCGTCTGCGCGGGGGGCATTAGGTGTTCAGGTGTTGGAACATGACAAGCATTTTCTGTCTGCAAAAGCGCCATTCACGACGATGGCTCAATTGCATGCTGCGGAGGATGCGGTGCGCCGATCGGGAAAGAAATGGGCGGTATTTTACAGCGAGCGATTAGCAGTGGAAGCTGCTTTGCTTGCTGATGAGATTGTACAGGAAGGACTGATCGGGGAGCTATTCCAGCTCACCGGTTCCGGTCCGCATCGACTGCAGGCACAAACGAGACCGGCATGGTTTTTCGATCCCGGGAAAAACGGGGGGATCCTTTGTGATATCGGCAGCCATCAAATCGAACAGCTGCTTCATTATGCAAGATGTAACGAAGCGAAGGTGCTGCATAGCAAGGTGGCGAATTATGCCCATCCGCAGTATGGTGACTGGCAGGATTTCGGTGATGCCACACTTGTTACAAATACAGGCGTCAGCCAATACTTCCGTGTCGATTGGTTCACACCCAAAGGGCTTCGGGTCTGGGGAGACGGACGAACGGTGCTGCACGGCACGAATGGGTTTGTGGAACTGCGCAAATACACGGATGTGGCACGATCGGCGGAAGGAGATCATCTGTACGTGGTAACGGACCATGAAGAGGTCTACTTCCCGGCTAAAGGAAAGGTCGGCATTCCATATTTCGGACAGTTGATTGATGATTGTATGCTGGGGACGGAGACGGCAATGCGTCAGGAACATACTTTCCAGGCAGCGGCTCTGGCCATCCAAGCGCAAGAGCAAGCTATCAGCCTGACAAAGGCAGGGGAGAGAAGATGAAGCAAGCAGTCGTTTTAGTTGGCATGAATGGATACGGCGAGCATTACTTGAACGCATTGCTGAAACGGGAGGATATTATATTTGCAGGTATCGTAGAGATCGATCCGGAAAAAAGCAGTCTTCTGAAACATGTGAAGCAGCGAGGTATTCCGATTTATACGAGCCTGGCCGCTTTTTATCAACAAAGGCAAGCAGACTTGGCGATTATTGCGACGCCCATCCATCTGCATACCGAGCAGGCAATTTTTGCACTTCGGCATGGATCAAATGTTCTTTGTGAAAAACCGATTTTCGCTGATATGCGTGATCGGGTGAAATGGGAAGAGGCAATTTCAGACTCAGGCAAGTGGGCTGCTATCGGTTTCAACTGGTCGTTCACTGCGCCGATCCTTGAGCTGAAAAAGGATATCCAAAAAGGGGTCTACGGAAAGCCGAAGCAGCTGAAAACCTTGGTGCTGTGGCCGCGGGATGAAGCCTATTTTTCTCGTTCGGCTTGGGCAGGGAAGCTGTGTGCGCAAGATGGACGGCAAATTCGCGATAGTGTAGCCAATAATGCTGCGGCTCACTTCATCCATAATATGCTTTACATGCTGGGTCAGGAGCTGCAGGGGACTGTCGGCGTCAAACGCCTGGAAGCTGAGCTGTACCGAGCCAATGACATAGAAACATTTGATACATGCGCCATCCGTTTTTATACAGATGAAGGGTGCGAACTGCTTTTTTATGGATCACATGCTACAGAGACAGAGCATGGTCCGCAGTTCAGTTACACTTTCGAAAAAGGAAATATCATCTATGATTGCAATCTTGACCAAGGCATCATCACTGGGTACACGGAAGATGGTCAGGAGAAAGTCTATGGCAATCCGCAGGCGAATCATTTGGATAAGTTGGATTATTGCATTGCAGCGCTGACAGATGGCAGGGAGATTCCATGCACCTTTGAAACTGCGCTCGGTCATGCGGCGATCATTGATGCATTACATCATGATAAAGCGGCTGTACAGCCATTCCCTAACGAAGTAATTTCAAAGACAGCGAAGAATGGCAGGACCGTCATCGATTTGGATAAGACGATGCATGCGTGCTATAGGAGCGGAAAGCTGCCGCATGAATTGTATGTACCATGGAGCAAATCCGCTGAACGAATTGATGTGATTTCGACACTGCAGAAGGGGAGTACTTGATTGCAGGCTGTCGGATGCTGTAAATTGTAAGCGCTTTATAACATGTTATGGAGGGTGAGTTATGAATCGAGCGAAAACGACGTGGCTGATTCTTGCTGTTTTGCTGCTTGCCATTGGCGTGCTCATGGTTGTCGCTCCTTCTTCGGATGCCGCTGGCCAGGAGGCGAGAAGGCTGACGATGGGACATATCCATAATCCAAATAGTCCGGTATATGCCAGTCTGGAGGAATTCAGCGGGGAGCTGGAAAACCGCACTGATGGCGTGCTGACAACAGATATCTATACTGAAGGCGGTCTTGGTGATGAAAGAGTAATGCTTGAGCTTGTTCAAAATGGAGTAGTCGATATGGCTAAAGTGAATGGCGGGGTTCTGGAGAGTTTCTACTCTGATTTCTCTGTTTTCAGTTTGCCTTATGTCTTCGAGGATGAAGAGCATTTCAAGCGGGTGATGCAGTCTGATATCGTGAAGGACCTCTATGAAGAGTTGGAGTCTATCGGTTTGCATGGTATCGCTTATTACGATGCCGGGGCAAGAAGCTTTTATACAGCAGACACACCGATTGAGGAGCCGGAAGACTTGGATGGGCTGAAGATACGGACAATGACGAATACAACATCCATCCGGACGATGGAACTGTTGGGAGCTTCGCCGACGCCATTGCCTGCCCCGGAGGTTTACACAGGGCTGCAGCAAGGGGTCATTGATGGGGCCGAGAGCAGCCCGATTGCACTGACGGATGCGAATCATGGCGAGGTAGCTAAGTTTTTTTCTTATGATGAACATACGCGAATTCCGGATTTTCTTATCATGAGCGAAAAGACATGGGATAGTCTGACGGCAGAACAGCAGCAGGCTGTCGAGGAAGCAGCAGCAATTTCTTCTGAGAATCATAATGAACGCTGGGACCAGCTGATCGAAGAAAGCATCAAAAAAGCAGAGGACGAGATGGGTGTAACTTTCAATGAACTCGATCAGGAGCCTTTCAAGGAACTAGTGCAGCCGCTGATTGAAGAGAGACGAAAGGACCCGGAAGTGGCTAAAGTCTTGGATGACATTGCAGCCCTGCAGTGACACGGCGGCGTTACAGAAAAACCAGAGGAGCTGAACGAGGTGGAAAAAGTACGGTATTGGGTAGATAAATGTATTTTGCTGGTGACTTGTACATTGACTGTCTTCTTGGTTGCAGGTGCAATCTGGCAAGTCTTCACACGCTTTGTCCTGCAGAATCCGAGCGTGTTCACAGAAGAGGTATTGCGGTTTTCTTTCATTTGGGTTGGATTGCTCGGAGCAAGTTATGCTTTTGGAGTGAAAGAGCATATTGCACTCACATTCCTGATGTCCAAATGGAAGGCTGCCAAAGATAAAAAAGCAGCCGAGCTAATTATCGAAGTGACGGTGCTTCTGTTCATGGTCGTCGTCTTTATCATTGGCGGCACACAGCTGATGCTTGCTTCCATGACACAGACTTCGCCGGTTCTTGGACTGCCGATGGGCTATGTCTATGCTGCGCTGCCATTGTCCGGTTTATTGAGTGTGTATTACATCGTGACGAATCGACTTATGGCACGTAAAGAAGCTGCCCGTGGGAGGGATGCAGCATGACGAGTGTCGTTCTTGCGGGTATTGTACTATTTGCTTTGTTCTTTCTTTTGATTTTTTTCGGCGTCCCGATTGCGATCAGTATCGGTTTATCATCATTGGCAGCAGGAGCAATGCTGCTGCCATTCGACGAAATACTAATGGTTGTATCGCAGCAGTTCATCGCTGGAATTGATAGCTTTGTCCTGTTGTCGCTTGTTTTCTTTACATTGGCAGGAAGTATCATGAATACCGGTGGCATTGCATTGCGCTTGATCAATTTGGCCAAGCTGTTGGCTGGACGACTTCCTGGTTCCTTGGCGCACACGAATGTCATTGGGAATACTTTGTTCGGAGCCTTGTCCGGATCTGCCATTGCATCAGCTGCAACGATGGGGAAAATCATGGCGCCGATGCAGAAGAAAGAAGGCTATGATCCATCTTATTCAGCAGCTGTGAACGTAGCTTCTGCACCGGCAGGTTTGATCATCCCGCCAAGCGGCACGCCAATCTTATATTCTGTTTTAAGCGGCGGAACATCGATCGGCGCCTTGTTTATTGCCGGGTATTTGCCAGGTATCCTAATGTCGGTGCTAATCATGGTGACAGCCTATATCGTGGCCAAAAGAAAGGGCTATGCGGTTTCCGAACCAATCCGCTTCTCCCAGGCAGCAAAAGTCGTTCTCGATGCTATCCCAAGCCTGATGCTGATCGTAGTCGTCATCGGCGGTATTTCATTCGGTGTCTTTACCGCAACAGAGGGAGCGGCTGTGGCAATTTTATATGCACTGGTGCTGAGTTTGATTTACCGCAGCTTGAAGTGGAAAGACATCCCGATCATTCTTCGGGATACGGTCATGTTCTCCGGGGTCATCCTTCTTTTGATTGGCGCATCAGGAGCGATGTCCTGGATTTTGTCTTATTCCAAGCTGCCGCAGATGCTTTCCTCCGGCATACTTGACTTCAGCGGTAATGCGGTCATACTGATGCTCATTATCGTCTTGATCCTTTTGGTTGTCGGAACCTTCATGGATATCGCGCCTGCCTTGCTTATCTTTACACCGATCCTGCTGCCGGTTGCGTTGGAATTCGGTGTCGATCCGATCCATTTCGGAACGATCATGTCGATGGGATTGGCTATCGGTACGATTACACCACCAGTGGGAACGGTCCTTTTCATCGGATCCAAGGTCGGCAATGTTACGGTTGAAGAAATGACGAAGCCATTGCTGCTGTTCTACATTCCGGTTTTTCTTGCCTTTCTTGCAGTAGCCTATATCCCGGCACTTAGTCTCTGGCTGCCGGAGCTCATGGGTGTACTCGATAAATGAAGAGAAAGCCTTCTTCCACGGGAAGAAGGCTTTTGTTATTGGCTAACAGCTAAATTGGTTACATCATTGAATATCCCGACATAGCTCTTTGTTTCTCCTGCATTGTTTTTCACGGGACTGATTGTCAGCCATTCTGGATAGATCTCCCCGTTCTTTCGCTTATTCCATATTTCCCCTTCCCAGAAACCTTCTCTTTCAATAGACTGCCACATGGCTTCGTAAAAGGCTTTATCATGTCGACCGGATTGCAGCAGATTGGGCTTTTTACCTGCTACGTCATCCTGGGTGTAGCCAGTGATGCGGGTGAATGCCGGATTGATTTGCTGAATGACCAAGTGACTGTCCGTGACCATGATACCTTCCGCTGTTCCGCTGATGATCTTGCTGCTTACATCCACTTGTTCGCGGTAGTAAAGATAGACGACGATCAAAAAACTCACCATCGCGAATTCGGATAATAGCATGAAGGCGATTGCGTGTTGTCCAGTGATGGCGGAAACCGATGTAAGAAGCAGCGGCGGGAAGAAGCCGCCTAAGCCACCCATGGCAGACACGATTCCATTCACGATCCCAGCTTGTTTGTGGAAATACAACGGTACGAGCTTGAAAACCGTACCGTTTCCGATACCGACTGTACATGCCACGGCAAGCGCGCCAACCGTATACCAAGGCAGACTTGGAGAGAAGGATAGCAAAATGCCGGACAAGGCGACACCGACGAATACAAGCATCAATAGGATGAAGGCATCGAAGCGATCAGCCAGCCATCCCCCGACAGGACGCAGCAGGGTGGCGATGACAATGAAGATGGCAGTCCTGATCCCGGCATCAACGGGATCCAGCCCGAAGCTGTCGACCAAAAGACTTGGAAGGAATACAGTGAACGCCACAAAAGCCCCGAATGTAATGAAATAAAACAAACTGACAAACCAGAGAATCGGGTTTCGGTAAACACCTTTGATTTGCTCTACCATGGATTTCTTTGCTTTCTCTTCACGCTTGTCTCCGAATAGGAAAATAAGCACGGCATATACGAGAAGTAAAATCAAATAAAGTTGCACGGTGCCTTGCCAGCCTATCGCTCCTGCTAGAATCGGTGCGCCAAAGGTCGTGATTGCTGTCCCGATATTGCCGATACCGTATATGCCGTTAATGAAACCGTGTTTTTCCTTCGGATAGTATTTGGGCAGGGAAGTCACCCCGATGGAAAAGGTTGCACCGCCTACACCTAAAATCAGCCCCCCGATAATCAAATCCATGAAGCTATCGGCTGTACTGATATAGAAAACTGGTGCCGATAAAATGATAAAGCTAAACAAGAAAATGATCCGTGACCCGATTCGATCTGTATAAAAACCAATCGGAATCCGTAATAGCGACCCAAGTACGACAGGAATAGCCGTAACGAGTGAGGCTTGGCCGGAAGTCAGTGTGATATCTTCCCGGATGTAAGGCATCAAGGAAGAAAGCAACACCCAAATCATGAACCCGACTACCAGACTGGATGTTTGCAAAGATAGCTGAATTGTTGGTTTTTTCATGAGGAAACCTTTCCTTTCCATTAGTAAGTGTCTTTTATGCTGTTATCTTACAAACTCTGTTGGAAGCAGGTAGTGAAAAACATCACAATCTAGGATGTTTTTTTTGCGTATGTGTGATGTTTCTCACAACCTCGATTGCAAATCGGTGTTTAACTGAATGTAAGAACTTCGTTTGGAGGGACAACAATGAAAAAGAAAAGCTCACCGCTCTGGCAACGTATGCATTATTTGAAACCAATCGAAAAATATGCCGAAAAGCATAGCCAATTACAAGAAGGAAACCGAGACTGGGAGAACGTTTACCGGAAAAGATGGCAGCACGATAAAGTGATTCGTTCCACTCATGGTGTGAACTGCACGGGTTCTTGCAGCTGGAACATATATGTGAAGGATGGAATTGTCACCTGGGAGGGCCAGCAGCTGGACTACCCGACAACCGGACCGGATATGCCGGAATTCGAACCGCGCGGCTGTCCCCGCGGTGCAAGTTTCTCCTGGTATATCTACAGCCCTCTGCGCGTGAAGTATCCATATGTAAGGAAAAAGCTGCTCCACCTGTGGAGGGAAGCGTTAGCAGCGCATGCCAATCCGCTGGAGGCATGGAAATCAATTGTGGAAGATAAAGAAAAAGCTATGTCCTATAAGCGCGCACGAGGAAAAGGCGGATTGGTGCGCGGCACATGGGAGGAAGTAACGCAGCTTATAGCAGCGTCGGTATTGTATACGATGAAAAAGTATGGGCCGGATCGCAATGTCGGCTTTTCCCCGATCCCGGCAATGAGTATGATCAGTCACGCAGCAGGAAGTAGGTTCATGTCCTTGATCGGCGGCCCGATGCTGAGCTTTTATGATTGGTATGCTGATCTGCCGCCTGCTTCCCCGCAAATTTGGGGAGATCAAACCGATGTACCGGAATCATCGGACTGGTTCAACTCCAGCTATATCATGACATGGGGTTCAAACGTACCGCTCACACGTACGCCGGATGCTCATTTCCTTGTCGAAGCACGATACAAAGGAACAAAAGTCATTTCTGTCAGCCCGGATTATGCGGAATCCACAAAATTTGCAGACGACTGGCTTTCTGTGCGCCAAGGAACGGATGGGGCGCTAGCCATGGCGATGGGGCATGTCATTTTGTCAGAGTATTATCAGAAGCAGCGTACGCCGTATTTTGAAACATACGCCAAACAGTATACAGACTTTCCTTTTGCAGTAAAGCTGAAAAAAGACGGCGATATATTCACGGCCGATCGTTTTCTCCATGCCAAGGATATTCATCTATCAACTGAAAATGATGAGTGGAAACCTGCGATGTACAACAAGGCAACCGATCGTTTCGCCATCCCGCATGGAACAATGGGCTCCCGCTGGGACAAAAAAGGGAAGTGGAATCTGAAGCTTGAGGATGAACAGACCGGCGAGAAAATCGAGCCTGTATTGAGCTTCCTTGGCCGGGAGGATGAAGTGGTGCATGTGAGCATGCCATACTTCGATGCCCAGGAGAATAAAGCGCTCCCACGCGCCGTACCTGTCAAAAAGCTCGAGATGGATGGGAAAACAATGTACATCACGACAGTTTACGATTTGATGCTGGGGAACTATGGTGTGGACCGGGGTATCGGTGGCACAGTCGCAAAATCGTATGACGACATCGCGCCATTTTCACCAGCGTGGCAGGAAAGCATCACCGGTGTCGACCGTAACTTGGTCATCAAAATAGCGAGGGAATTTGCGCAAAATGCCGTGGACACAAATGGCAAGTCCATGATCATCGTCGGTGCCGGCATCAACCACTGGTTCAATTCCGATACCATTTACCGCGCAGTGCTGAATCTCGTCCTGCTAGTCGGTGCACAAGGAGTGAATGGCGGCGGCTGGGCTCATTATGTCGGTCAGGAGAAACTGCGTCCCGTGGAAGGCTGGAACAGCATCGCGACGGCGAAAGACTGGGGCGGACCGCCGAAACTGCAAAATGGTACATCCTTCTTCTATTTCGCGACAGATCAGTGGCGGTTTGAGGAAACACCTGTCAGCGATTTGACGGCTGCAACGGTGGACCGTGCCCGATATGATCATCATGGAGACTACAATGTCTTGGCGGCAAGGCTCGGATGGCTGCCGTCTTACCCGACTTTCAATAAGAATGGAATAGCATTGTACGAAGAAGCCGTTGCTAAAGGAAAGCAGACTACAGAAGAAATCGGCGAGTATGTGGCTGCCCAGTTAAAAGAGAAAGAACTGCAATTCGCGATAGAGGATCCGGATGACCCAGTCAATTTTCCGCGTACGCTATTTGTCTGGCGGGCGAATCTGATTTCCAGCTCCGGAAAAGGGCATGAGTACTTTTTGAAACACTTGCTCGGAGCTTCACATGGCCTGCTCAATTCAGATGAGGAAAGCATACGGCCTGAGGAAATTAAATGGAGGGACGAAGCACCGGAAGGAAAGCTCGATTTGCTTGTGAACCTGGATTTCCGGATGGCAGGTACAGCGCTTTATTCCGATGTGATTCTTCCAGCATCGACATGGTATGAAAAGCACGACTTATCCAGTACGGATATGCATCCATTTGTGCATCCGTTCAATCCGGCAATTGCTTCTCCATGGGAAGCGAAATCGGATTGGGATATATTCAGCACACTGGCTAAGGGAGTATCAGACCTTGCCAAGGAACTCGAAATGGCGCCAGTAAAAGAAGTGGTGGCAACACCGCTTAACCATGATACACCGGCAGAGATGGCGCAGCCTATGGGAGAAATCAAAGACTGGTCCAAAGGTGAATGTGAGCCAATACCGGGGAAAACGATGCCGCAGATTCACGTGGTCGAGCGTGATTATAAAGATGTATATGACAAGATGGTGGCACTTGGGCCGAATATCGGCAAGCAGCCGTTCGGTGGTAAGGGAATCAGCTGGGAAATGAAGAAGGAATACGAAGCGGTGAAGCATGTGCTGGGCACGGTTCAAAATGGCGGTATTGCCGATGGCTGTCCGGATATCAAACATGCACGGGATGCATGTGAAGCGATCTTGATGCTCTCTTCTACCACCAATGGGAAAGTCGCCGTGAAAGCGTGGGAAGCACTGGAGAAGCAGACGAGTTTAGAACTGAAAGATTTGGCTGAAGAACGGGAAGAAGAGGTATTCACATTCGATCAAATAACGGCACAGCCGAAAACGGTGATCACATCCCCTGCTTTCAGCGGTTCCGAAAAAGGCGGCAGAAGATATTCGCCTTTCACTACCAATATCGAAAAGCTGATCCCGTTCCGAACGATAACAGGAAGACAATCTTATTTCCTTGATCATGACATGATGAAGGAATTCGGGGAGTCTTTCGCCGTATTCAAACCGATCCTGAACCAGCAGCCGTTTCGCAGCAAGCGACCGGATATCGAAGGAAAAGAAATCACGCTGAACTATCTGACTCCGCATAATAAGTGGTCCATTCACAGTATGTATTTCGATTCGCAGCCGATGCTGACACTGTTCCGGGGCGGCCCAACAGTGTGGCTCAATAAAGACGACGCAGCAGAAGCTGGCGTGGAAGATAACGACTGGATCGAATGTTTCAATCGGAACGGCGTGGTCGTAGCACGGGCGGTCGTGTCACACAGAATACCAAGGACGATGGCTTTCATGCATCACGCCCAAGATCGCCATATTCATGTGCCGGGCACAAAGCTAACCAAAAACCGAGGCGGTACACACAATAGCCCGACACGCATTCATGTGAAGCCAACACATATGATCGGCGGCTATGCCCAATTAAGCTATGGGTTCAATTATTACGGCCCTACCGGCAACCAACGAGATTTGAATGTCATCATCCGCAAGCTGAAGGAGGTCGATTGGCTTGAAGATTAAAGCGCAAGTCGGCATGGTGATGAATTTGGATAAATGCATCGGCTGCCATACATGCAGCGTCACCTGTAAAAACACTTGGACAAATCGCCCTGGTGCGGAATATATGTACTTCAATAATGTCGAGACAAAACCTGGAATCGGCTATCCCAAACGCTGGGAAGACCAGGGGAAATACAAAGGCGGGTGGGAGTTGAAGGGCGATACTTTACGTCTGAAATCCGGTTCCAAGACAAGCCGGCTGCTGAATTTGTTCCACAATCCTTACTTACCGGAATTGGACGATTATTACGAGCCTTGGAACTATGATTATGAAACGTTGACAACCAGCGCAGAGCGCAAGCACCAACCGGTGGCCCGCGCCAAATCTGCCATCACTGGTGAATTCATGGATCTGGAGTGGGGCCCGAACTGGGAAGATGACTTGGCTGGCGGACATGTGACTGGGCTGCGTGATCCGAACGTCGAAAAGATGGAAGAATCCATCAAGACGGAGTTCGAGGATGTATTCATGATGTACCTGCCTCGCATCTGTGAGCATTGCGTGAACCCATCCTGTGTGAGTTCCTGTCCATCCGGAGCTATGTATAAACGGGACGAGGACGGGATTGTGCTTGTCGATCAGAATGCCTGCCGTGCGTGGCGGCACTGTGTTTCCTCTTGCCCATACAAAAAGGTCTACTTCAATTGGCAGACAAATAAAGCGGAAAAATGCACATTATGTTTCCCACGTATCGAAAATGGCCAGCCAACCATCTGTTCCGAGACATGTGTCGGACGTATCCGCTATATCGGGGTCATGCTGTACGACGCAGACCGTGTATTGGAAGCTGCTTCCGTGCCGGATGAAAAGGAACTTTACCATGCGCAGCTTGGAATCTTCCTTGATCCAAATGACCCGGATGTCATCAAACAAGCGAAAAAAGATGGCATCCCGGCAGACTGGATCGAAGCTGCCCAGCAGTCACCGATCTATAAAATGATCATCGACTGGAAAATTGCTTTGCCGCTTCATCCGGAATACCGGACGATGCCGATGGTATGGTATGTGCCGCCTCTCAGTCCAATCATGAACATGATCGAAGGAAAAGGCAGCGGTGCAGATACAGCAGATATCTTCCCAGCCATCGATAACATGCGCATTCCAGTAGAGTATTTAGCCAACCTGCTGACAGCAGGAGATACGAGCCATATTCGTACTGTATTGAAGAAAATGGCGGTGATGCGTCAATTTATGCGGGCTGAAACGACAGGACGAGCATTTGATGCAAGTTTGATAGAAGAACTTGAAATGACAGAGAAGGATATCCGCCATATGTATCGGCTTCTGGCAATCGCCAAATATAAAGATCGTTTTGTCATTCCGCACAGCCATAAGGAAGAAGTTGCCGATCTGTATGCCGAACAGGGAGCGTGCGGCTTGGACTTTGCAGGCGGCCCTGGCAGCTGCGGCGTTGTGAAATAGGAAAGGAGAGGTACACATGCATATCGCATTGCAAGTCGTGTCCTACCTGCTGCGTTATCCTACGAGGGACTTGACAGACGACCTGATGGATATCCGTGCATTTTGTGCAGAAATGGAGCCGAAGGACGCGCAGGAACATTTGGCTGCCTTTTTAAAAGAATTAGAGGATCGCGACATAGATCAGATCATCGATCACTATATCAATCACTTCGATTTTGGACGTCTGACCAATTTGTATGTATCGTATCTTAAGCTTGGGGAGCAGCGGGAACGCGGTTTGGAGCTTCTGAAGCTGAAGATGATTTATGAGGCATACGGCTTTACTCCGACAGAAGAGGAATTGCCTGATTATTTGCCGCTGCTTTTGGAGTTCTGTGCTTATGCTCCTGAGGCAGCACGTAAGGAAGTGCTGGAGATGCATGGAAAGGCCATCAATGAAATCCGCAGCAAATTGAGGGAAGAAGGCAGCTATTACGCCGCCTTGCTAGATGCACTTTTCTGTTTGATGGAACAGGAAGGGATCGCGTGGGAGCCTGAGGAGAAGGCTGGCTAAAAAGGAGAGAAACAGAGATGGAGACATTGCTATGGGGTATATTCCCCTACATCGTCGCTACGATATTCATTGGCGGGCATATCTATCGCTATCAGAAGGATCAGTTCGGCTGGACGACAAAGTCCAGTGAATTATTGGAGAAACGCAGATTGCGCGTCGGTTCCTTGCTCTTTCATTGGGGATTGATGATGGTATTCGGCGGTCACGTAATGGGGCTTTTGATACCGATAGATTTCTATATGAGATTGGGTGTTTCCGAGCATACCTATCACATGATGGCTATTGTATTCGGTATACCGGCTGGTATTGCTGCCTTTATCGGAGTGGGGCTGCTCGCGTACCGAAGATTCAGTTTTAAGCGGCTGCGTGCGACATCAACAACGTCTGACTGGGTGACGTTGGTTTTATTGCTGCTTGTCATTGCGACAGGTCTCTTGGCAACGACATTCAATGTCGATTCACATGGCTTTGATTATCGGACGACAATCGCACCATGGCTTCGCGGTCTGTTCATCTTCCGCGTGCAGCCAGAGCTGATGGAGTCCGTTCCGGTATGGTTCAAAATTCATATTTTCATGACGTTCGTTTTATATATCGCGTGGCCATTTACCAGATTGGTACATGCTTTCAGTTTCCCGATTCGTTACTTATCCAGAAGTTATGTGATTTATAAAAGAAAAGTAACCGTCAAATAAAGGAGTGCATGCTTATGCCAGTGCAAATGGAAGAATTCACTGCTTTGAAAGCTGAACTGCAAACAGGAAAAGCATCAAAAGAAGTCATTAGGCTCCTGGAAGATATGTCGGCTGGTGCTGATGATTCCCTTAGACTTCGAATCTATCACCTGCTGGCAGGCTATCATGCGAGCAGCCGTCAATACGAACAAACCATCCTGCATTGTCAGCGTGCCATCCGTTTGGCCGAAGCGGTATCGGGTCCGGATTTATCACTTATCATCGACTCCTATCTCATCTACGCAGCGATGGAGACGAGTTACAAACAAGCTGCCGCGGCCCGGGTGGAGTTGGCGAAGCTGCTTCTTTTCCTGGAGAAACGGCAATTCAAGGACGCTTTTGTTTCGGGGAAAATATATCTCCAGCTTGCCAAAACAGCTATTGTCGAGGAACAGATTGATTTGGCCATTCGACAGTTGAAGGAAAGTGTCAGCTTCTTCAAGCAAGCAGCCGCTGATCTGCACCCGGCAGTTCAGCAGGTGCTGCATTTGCTTGTCCAAGTATATGAAGAGGCAGGACTATATGAAGAAGCACAAACTCTTGTGAAAGAACAGATCAAAGAGATGATGCGTCTGCAAGCAAGGAAACGTGAGCTCGCATGGCGCATCAGACAAGGAGAACTTTTCTTCTACACTGATTTAAAGAAGGCGCGACGCATTCTATCCAAGGCATTGCAGCTAACAGAACAAGCTGATGAAACGGAACTGTCCGTGCGTGTATATGTGCTGCTTGGCGAGATAGATGAAGAGATGCAACAGTTTCCGCGAGCGATCTCATACTATGAACGCGCCAGATCAGCAGGGCAAGCAGCCGATCAGCTCATGAGCTATCTGGAAATCAAGATTGGCTTGCTTGCCATTAAAGCAGGGCATATAGAGAAAGCGAAACGCTACTTGGAAAACATTCCTCCGCATACACCTGCATCGATACGCGACCCAGCATTATATGCATTGGCCGCGTTGTATGGACAAGAAAAGGAGTATGAGAGAGGGAGGCAAATACTAAAGCAGCTGTTTTCAGGAAGGCAAGAGAAAACAAAGATGCGTGCAGATGCCTTGCAGCTATTAGCTTCGTTCGAATTTGAGCTGCATCATAACGGGGAGGCAATCCGTCTTTTCGAGGACGCTTCGGTTATTTATCGGAAAAATTCCCATCATCGCTTTGAGCAAGGCATGACAATGCTGAAGCTAGGGGGTTGTTATGAAGAAATAGGTGATCAGAAACAAGCTGCCGTCTGTTATGAAGAAGCGGTGGCGGTAATGGAAAAAACACGCCATAGGCAGGGGATAGAAGAAGCGTTGGCACAGATTCTTCGATTCTACGAGAAAAACGAGAATCCCTTGAAGCGCTATATCTATGAAAATAAATTAGTGAAATGGCAGTTGGAAAAAATCCGTTAAAGATGACTTTAGCGGATTTTTTATATGTTTATGTGTGACATATTTCACAGACTCTATTCATGAAAGGGCGTAAGATGAAGGCAAGAAACAAAGGAGATGGCATACATGAAACGACTAACAGATAAATTTGGACGCCCTTTGCAGGATTTGCGTATCTCTGTCATCGACCGGTGTAATTTCAGGTGTACTTATTGTATGCCTCGTGAGATATTCGGAAAAGATTTCCCATTTTTGCCCAAAGATAATTTGCTTACTTTCGATGAAATAGTACGTCTGGCCAGTATCTTCACAAGTCTGGGAGTCCGGAAGATTCGTCTCACAGGGGGAGAGCCGTTGCTGAGACGTGGCCTGCCGGAGCTGATCGGCAAGCTTACATCTTTATCGGGATTACAAGATATCGGACTGACAACGAATGGTCTGCTGCTCGGCTCCCAGGCAACTGATCTGAAACAAGCAGGATTAGATCGTGTGAATGTCAGCTTGGATGCGCTGGATGATAGCTTGCTTCGTTCCATCAACGACACGGGAGTTGGACCAGCTCGCATAATAGCCAGCATAGAAAAAGCTAGATTGGCAGGGCTGGAAGTGAAGGTGAACATGGTGGTAATCAAAGGAAAGAACGAACAGGAAATCTTGCCTATGGCCGCTTATTTTCGTGAAGCCGGTGTCGCGCTGCGGTTTATTGAATTCATGGATGTCGGGCAGACGAATGGCTGGAATTTTGACAAAGTCGTTCCCAAACAGCAAATTCATGACCTGCTCGATACGCATTTTGGATTGGAGCCGCTGGAGCCTGCTTATAACGGTGAAGTAGCCAAGCGTTATCGCTATCGAAATAGTCAATCGGAAGTGGGTTTCATCACTTCTGTATCGGAGTCCTTTTGTTCAGGCTGTACAAGGGCACGAATAGCAGCGGATGGGAAAATGTACAACTGCTTGTTTGCAACTGGTGGAGTGGATTTCCGGACATCACTCCGTAACGGTGCAACAGAGGAAGAATTAAAACAGCTGATCGCTCAAACGTGGGCATACCGTTCAGATAGATATTCAGATGAAAGAACAGCAGAAACTGTTCGCAGCCGGAAAAAAATCGAGATGTCCTACATCGGCGGATAAAGAAAGGGTGAGCTTAGATGGAAGATCGATATGCCAGGCAGGAAGCGTGGTCAGGTATTGGACATGATGGTCAACAACAAATTCGGCAAAAGCACGTTCTGATTGTAGGCTGCGGAGCACTTGGGACAGCGAATGCTGAAACACTCACACGAGCTGGAGTCGGCAAATTGAGTCTCATTGATCGAGACTATGTGGAATATACCAATTTGCAGCGCCAGCAGCTTTTCACGGAAGCTGATGCTGCGCAAGCGATACCAAAAGCAATTGCAGCCAGAAATCATCTGCAAGCAATAAACAAAGATGTGGATGTACAGGCACATGTGATGGAAGCAACGAAGCAGACATTGCCGTCTTTAGTGGATGATGTGGATGTGGTGATTGATGCAACAGACAATTTCGATACAAGGTACGTGTTGAATGACATCTTGCTTCAGCGTAATATACCGTGGATTTTCGGCTCCTGCGCAGGAAGCGCAGGAATGAGCTATACCATTCTGCCAGGGCAGACCCCGTGCTTTCATTGTCTTTTCAAGCAGGCAGAGGGCGGTGCGACTTGTGATAAAGAAGGGATCATTGGTCCGGCAGTCCAGATGGTAGCAGCGCACCAAACGGCAGAAGCTTTGAAGCTGCTTGTAGGAGCAGATACTGCGTTGCGATCAACCATGATGATGGTTGATTTGTGGTCGAACCATTATCGCCAAATCGATATGCAAGCTGCGCGACAGGAAAGCTGTCCATCCTGCGGGAAGGATCCCACTTATCCGTCACTGCTTCAAGATCCGCTGCAGGCAGCGGCATTATGCGGCAGAGATACAGTTCTTATCCGGCGTCATCCGGTGAATCTGGATGTCCTGGAGTCGTTGCTTCCGGACATATCAGTGAAAAATGAACATCTGATTGTAGCGGGCTACGCGCAATTGCGATTTGTCTTTTTCCGCGATGGAAGAACGTTGGTACACGGTACCAATTCTATCGCAGAAGCCAAACGACTTTATTACCAACTAGTGGGGTGAAAAAAATGCAAGTGGAGAAAAGAAGACCAATCCGTGTCGGCGAAGCGATATGCCGGGTCATGCGTTATGCAGATCGGGGCGGAGTTGAAAGGGTTCCAATCGAGGAAAGTTACGATCGCGTAATAGCCGGTCCTTTGACAGCGACTCATCCGGTCCCTCCTTTCCATAAGTCACCTTATGATGGTTATGCAATCCGGGCATGTGATACAAAAGGGATCTCGCGTAAATACCCAAGGCGTTTTGAAATCGTCGCCACAATTGGAGCAGGTTATTTATATGACGGAGTAGTCGAACGTAATCAGGCGGTTCGTATCATGACAGGAGCTGCAATACCAACAGGCTGTGATGCTGTCGTGATGCTGGAGAAAGGAAAGGCCCTTCAGGAGGCAGGCAAGCAATTTGTCGAATTGAAACATCCAGTGGCAGCAGGGGAGAATATTTCTTTCAAAGGAGAAGATGCAAGGGAAGGAAGTGTACTTGTACAGGAAGGACAACGAATCAATCCCGGCGTGACAGCACTGTTGGCCACATTTGGATATGCCCAAGTGCCAGTGGCTAAAAAACCGGTGATCGGCATCCTTTCAACGGGAAGCGAACTGCTTGATATCGGGGATGAAATGGAGCTGGGCAAAATTCGCAACAGCAACGCGGCAATGCTGCGGGCGCAAATTCAGCGGGCTGGCGGGGAGGCGGTGTACTTTGGCCAATGTCCGGATGATTTGGAAATGAGTCTGAAACGAGTAAAACAAGCGTTTGAACAAGTAGACATACTGCTAACTACCGGAGGTGTTTCGGTAGGTGATTTTGATTACTTGCCAGCCATCTATGAACGGATGCAGGCAGATGTCCTGTTCAATAAAATTGCCATGCGACCTGGGAGTGTCACGACTGCGGCTGTAAAAGACGGGAAGCTGTTGTTCGGTTTATCCGGTAATCCATCTGCTTGCTATGTTGGATTTGAATTATATGTGCATCCGGTGATTCGGACATTTCTTCATTCAAAGGTACCTTATCATCAGAAAGCATGCGCTTTCCTCGGTGTCAGTTTTCCAAAGCCAAATCCTTATGATCGATTTGTGCGAGGCAGCATCTCGATAGTAGAAGGAGCTCTTCAAGCTACACCAGTAGGGTTGGATAAGTCAAATTCGGTCACGTCGCTTTCCGGGGCGGATTGTCTGATCATGCTGCCGCGGGGAACGATCGGATACGAACGTGGAGCACGTGTGACCGTCATCTTGCTGGAGAATGACAGCGGCACAACCTGGAACGGATTCAAACAAATGACGTCCAAATACGATGGGAGTGAGCGATATGGATAAGGAATGCTATTGCATTACAGAAGCACCAATTCCAGTGGAACAGATCATCTGCCGGGTGCAAGCCAGGGATGCCGGGGCAATCACTACTTTTATCGGGACTGTCCGGGAATGGACGAAAGGTAGGAGGACGCTGTATCTCGAGTACCAAGCTTATATACCGATGGCAGCTCGGATGCTGAAGCAAATCGGTGATGAAATCAAAGAAAGATGGCCGGGAACGGAAACTGCTATCACACACAGAATCGGAAGGCTGGAGATCGGGGAGGCTGCAGTGGTCATCGCTGTTTCATCCCCTCATCGGAAAGCAGCTTATGATGCGAATGCCTTTGCAATCGAGCGTATCAAAGAAATGGTGCCGATTTGGAAGAAAGAACATTGGGAAGGTGGCGAGACGTGGATAGGCAATCAGGCAGGGGACATTGCCTATCCCGACGGACAGCCGCTTTCGGAGGGGGTTGAGATGAATGATTAAGGTATTATTGTTTGCTCACTTACAGGAGTCGGTAGGAGAATCCATGCTCGAGGTGGCAGTCGATATACAATCAGTTGGCACGTTGAAGGAATGGCTGGCGGAGCATTACCCGTTGCCAGGGATAAGGCAAGTGATGACGGCGGTGAATGAGGCATATGCAACAGATGAGACTGCCCTTCAATCAGGTGATACTGTTGCGTTCATCCCGCCTGTCAGCGGTGGCTGATCATGCGCATACTTCAAGTTGTTGGTTTTAAGGACAGTGGAAAAACAACGCTTGTTTGTGGCCTGGTTAAAAAATTCACGACAGAAGGGCTTAAGGTCGGATCCCTAAAACACCATGGACACGGCGGGAAACCACAAGGCTGGCAGAAAACGGATAGCGCCAAGCATCTGCAAGCCGGCGCAATGCTTGCTGGAGTGGAGGGGGCAGGTGTATTCGAATTGGAAACTTCTTCGTTGGAATGGGAACTGGAGAAACTCATTCCAATCTATCAATATGCAGGTGTCGAAATAATGATTATCGAGGGCTACAAGCAAGCGGCTTATCCCAAGATCGTTATGCTGCGAAATCCAAAAGAGCTAGCATTGTTGGAGAGCGTGACGAATTGCATGGCAGTTGTGTCCGATGAACAGGAAGCGAGGAAGTATTCCTACCCGGTTTACAGCTATAGCGATACAGGAGATCTGCTGGCATCAATTGATATTGCAGATCTCTAGTGGACAGTTTTCGCAAGCAATTTGTTGTTTTAGATAGTGCATATCCGTGATGACGATGTGATGGTTGCTCGTCATTTGGATTACACCCTGTTTCCTAAGGTCAGCCAGCATCCGATTGACACTTTCGCGTGTGGCGGCGCAGAATTTCGCCAGCTCTTGGTTTGTCATTACCAGGTTGATCCGTATACCTGATTCTGTCTGTGTCCCGTAGCTGTTTGCCAGACGAATCAAGGTGGAATAGAGTGCGCCCTTCTTTCCGTTCAACAGCAAATCCCGTATTTTGGATTGGAATTTACGCATATGGTTATTGACCCATTTCAAATATTCGAAAGTTAAGTGGCCATTTGTCATCAGTGCCTCTTCCAGGACATGTTTCTTGATGACGAAAACTTCACCGGATTCCAGTACAAGGGAGCTTAATAGATACGTTGGCTGATCTCCGAATAATGTCAGCTCTCCCATGATGTCTTCTTTACGGCAGATCCGAAGAATCATTTCCTTTCCATCGGCCGTCAGCTTGTTGATTTGGATAAGGCCGCTTTTGAGGATATAGATCTCATCGGCAGTATCGCCTTCATGAAATAAATAGGAATCTTTTTCAATTTTCCGTTCGGTACCAAGACTGTGGAGCAGCCCGCGAAGCTCACTGGATATTCGATACCCTTCGTTGTTTGGCTGATGCAGTATACTCGCTTGCACGTCATCCCTCTCCTTTAGGTACATTGTTACTGCTATTTTATCATGGTGAATGCAGCCTGCTCGTGAAGGAATTTACAAATTTATGACGGAAGGAGATGGCGATTGTGGAAGGTTTCGTTGGCATTGTGTTGGCGGGAGGACAGTCAAGGCGCTTCGGTTCGCCAAAAGCATTTGTCAAAACGGGTGGTAAGTATTTCTATCAGTATGCGATGGCAGCTTTGGAGCCAGTGGCAGAGCAGACTGTAGTGGTAACAAATCCGTCGTTATATAAGATGTTTGCGTCCCGGGGGGTAAAGTGCGTGAATGATCTTTCAGAATTCCGCCAAAAAGGACCGTTGGCAGGGCTATATACAGGGATGCAATACGTGAAATCGGATTGGTATATCGTCGTGCCAACCGACCTGCCGTGTCTGACATCGTCTATCCTGTGCATGCTCAAAGCATATGCTGTCTCATCTTGTGAAGCGGTTGTTCCGATTATAAATGGGAAACCAGAGCCCCTTGTCGGTCTTTATCATGCAGGGACGATGGCAATCATCAACAAGCGGTTAAGAGAAGAAAAGCTTTCCATGAAAGGATTGCTGGAAGCCTTGCATGTCTGTTATGTAGACATGCTGGAATTAACAGCTTTTTGGAATATCAATTACAAACATGAACTGGACAAATTGGAGGGGAAAACATGACCATACAGAACCAGGATAGTATTTCGAGTGTCGTCATCACCGTAAGTGACACGCGGAATGAGGTCAATGACATCAGCGGGCAAACGATGCGGGAAATGCTTCATCAAGCAGGGCATCGAGTTGCTGCATACTGCATCGTTCCAGATGAAAAAGAGGAGATTCAGCAAGCGATTTTGGATGCGTCTGCAAACGATGATGTACGCATCATCCTATTGAATGGAGGGACAGGAATCGCCAAACGAGATGTGACAATCGAAACGGTCCAGCGTTTGATGGAGAGGGAGATGCCGGGGTTTGGTGAACTGTTTCGATTGCTTAGTTTTCAGGAAGATATCGGTTCTGCCAGTTTCCTATCCCGTGCCACTGCCGGCGCGCTAGGCAATAAGGCGATATTCTGTACACCGGGGTCCCCGAAAGCTGTCCGGCTCGCCATGGAACGATTGATCCTGCCGGAGCTTAGCCACGTTGTGGCTGAAATCGATAAGGGAGGGGAACGGGCATGAAAATACGGAAACTGATTAGTATGCTTGTATTAGTGCTGTTGCTGGTGAGTACGGGATGCAGCCATGCAGCAGGAACGGCGGAAATGAAACAGGAAACGGAGTTGACGATATCCGCTGCGGCAAGCTTGCAAGATTCCCTTGAAGAAATAAAACAACTTTATGAATCTCGGCATCCTGATGTAAAACTTCAGTTCAACTTTGGCGGATCGGGTTCACTCCAGCAGCAAATCAGTAAAGGTGCTCCTGTTGATTTGTTTTTCTCGGCAGCGGCAGATAATTTTAATAAGTTGAAGGATGAAGGAATGATGGATGAAACTCATGCGGCAGATTTGCTCGGGAATGACTTGGTACTGGTTGTACTGAAGGATGAAAAAGGTTTTACCGAAATGGCGGATGTACAAGGTGCGGATACTTTGGCGATGGGTACGGTGGAGACAGTTCCCGCTGGAGCTTATGCAAAAGAAACCCTGACAAATATGCAGCTGTGGAAAACGATGGAGCCGCACATTGTCTACACGAAGGACGTACGGCAGGTTTTGCAATACGTAGAGACAGGCAATGCAGATGCTGGGATGGTGTATAAAACGGATGCCCTGACCTCCAGCAAAGTCAGGATAGCTGCCGTCGCTCCATCTGATACACATGAGTCGATCGTCTATCCCGTGGGTGTGTTGAAGGATTCGACCCATAAAGAAGCGGCTGTCGCATTTTATGATTTTCTTCAGACAGAGGAAGCTTTACAGGTGTTTGAAGATGACGGCTTTACTATCAACTGAAACTTTTTGGATGCCGGTTTGGTTATCGGTAAAGGTGACGTTCTGTGCCGGACTGCTGGTTATTATAGCTGGAACCTTCGTTGGCAGGCTGATGGCACACGTCAAGTTCAAAGGCAGGGCGATAGTCGAAACGATCTTGATGCTGCCGATTGTGCTTCCGCCAACTGTCATTGGATTTTTGCTGATTACATTGCTCGGCAGAAACAGCATGTTTGGTATAGGTTTGGAGTGGGTTCTGCAGAAACAAGTCATCTTTACTTGGCTGGCAGCTGTAGTGGCAGCGACCGTGGTGGCATTCCCACTTATGTATCATGCTGCAAAAATCGGTTTTCAAGGTGATGTTCAAGCGGCTGAGGAAGCTGCACGTATCGATGGAGCTGGTCGTTGGCAAGTATTCTGGTACGTATCCATCCCGCTGGCCAAACGTGCACTGCTCAGCGGCGCCATCTTGGCATTTGCCAGAGCCCTGGGAGAATTCGGTGCCACCTTCATGTTCGCAGGGAATATCCCAGGGAAAACCCAGACAATCCCGACAGCGATCTATATCGCATTGGAGGCGGGGGAGGTGCAACTGGCATGGTTATGGGTGGTCCTGCTGATTGGTTTTTCTTTCTTGATGTTATGGATGGTACGGAAAAATGATTAGGGGGGAACAAGCATGGAAAATTCTTTTACCCATTTCAATGAGCAAGCGAGAGCGCATATGGTGGACGTGACAAATAAGCAGCCAACGGCTCGAAAGGCAATTGCAAGGACTAGTGTACGAATGAATGAAGATGTCTATCGTTCCATCACGGAACTCCGGAACAAAAAAGGAGATGTTTTGGCAGTTGCACAAGTAGCTGGAGTCATGGGCGCAAAACAGACATCGAATCTCATTCCGATGTGTCATCCTATTCCGATTGGAGCTGTGGATATACAATTCCAATGGAAGCAGGACAATGATATTCATATCTTATACATTCAATCGGAGGTGAAAACAACCGGGCTTACAGGTGTGGAAATGGAAGCGTTGACTGCGGCAAGCACCGTTGCATTGACTATATATGATATGTGTAAAGCTGTGGATAAACGAATTACGATTGGAGAGCTTTATCTTCAAGAGAAGAGCGGTGGGAAGAGTGGAGACTTCAAACGTTAAACCGGCCGCAGCGAGGTCATCGAGGCAGTCTACTTCATGGCTGGAGAATGTATGGTACTTGGTAAAGGGGCGTGTCCTGATTGCTAATACACTACCTGCGTTACTCGGATTTTGGTTATGCTTACAAATGCAAAACCTCGATTTTTTGGAATATGCCGGCACTTTCATGCTTCTTTGGGCAGGCTGTATGCTGCTTATTGCAGGGGCTCTTATTTGGAATAATTGGTTTGAAGCGGAAATAGATAAGCGGATGCGGCGTACACAGAAACGTCCGACTGTTACAGGCAGTATGTCATCTGCATCCATTGTATGGCTCGGCATTCTAACAACCGCATCCGGCGGTGCTATACTTCTATACTTACAAGTGGAGGCATTTTTGTATGGAATGATTGGCTGGTTTTTGTATGTGGTCTGTTATACAGTATGGTCAAAACGACGTTACACATGGAACACACTCATCGGAAGTTTGTCGGGAGCGGTTACTCCCTTGATAGGTTGGACAGTTTTGAACCCACAGCTGACTTTTGCGCCGATTACGTTTGTATTGCTTTTGTTTTTATGGCAAGTTCCGCATACCTATGCAATCGTATGCAGAAGATTTAGCGATTACGAAGCTTCTGGATTATCGATGCTTCCTGTAGTCAAAGGAATAAGGAAAACGCGGTATCATATGGCCTTCTACCTCATGCTACTACTTTTATTGATTCCACTCTTTCCGCTAGCAAGCGGCGGAAAGCTGATCAGTCTACTGTTCACCGTTGCCTGGCTGCTGCAAACCGTGCTCGGGGGGCGTCAATCCGATCAGCAACGATGGGCAACCATTAATTTTCAGTTGTCCATCATATACTTGCAAGTTCACCTGCTGATATTCTTCTTAGCATATGTATGAAGCCGGGCAGCAAGCCCGGCTTTTCCAATTAGCAACTGAATGCTGCGACACGATTGAGGTCGATGCCGAAATACTGCCAGCGGAACTGCTGCGGTCGCCAGCGGAAGCCGGCAATGGAGGTACGCCCGACAAAGACAGGGTAGTACCAGAAACGCTGTCCGTTTTCTAGCTGTATATAAGTGTACCGGAAAAGGCAAAAGCTGATTCCGCCCGGATCGACAGCAAAGGCAGAAGGACCGCCGCTTACTGACTGCAGCTGCGGAATTTGAGATGGAGGAGGACCGGGAGGAGGACCGAACTGACCTTGCTGTCCGCCTTGCCCGCCAGCTCCTGGAGGAGGTCCAAATGGAAATCCGCCTTGCCCGCCTCCAAAACCAGGTCCGCCGAAGCCAGGACCACCGATGCCGGGACCACCAAATCCAGGTCCGCCTGGAAACTGGATTTGCCGTTGCTGATTTTGTTTATCGTCGTTTTCGTTGTACATCATCATTCTCCCTTCTTGCTTCTTCTTCATCGTATGTAGGCCCCTGTGTAAGGGTAGCTTGCCTATCTTATTTTTACCGGTTTCTCTCATACACGCCTTGAGTATAGCTCTTAAAATAGGAGAAGAAGGTGGTTATGACCGACAAACGAGAATCAAATCATGAAAGTAAAAAGGGGCTTTATCCGGATGGGCTGCGTTGTCGGCAACATCATATATGCATTCAATGCGCATCGTTTTTCTGCTACGAATCACGGGAGCAGCAGAAGTGAGAAGTCCTTGCCGGCAAAGGACAATGGGCTGCTTATCATTGGATTGGGATTCATGAATTTTTGTGGCGTTTCCGTTTCATGCATCGTTTCAAAACAGCGGAAATGAACGGGCTGGCCGTATTGATCTTATCAGCAGAGGTATTGTTTTTGGTGTGGTTGGTTCATTTTTCATCCCGACACCGATCTAGTCAGTTCCAGACAAGGCAAATGGAATGGATGGTGCGCGCGCTGAAGTTTCGCAACAGGCATTCGGATGATGGCTTCTTGGAATGGTCTCTAGTGGATTCACTCTGTTTGGGTGTACAGTGTCATTCGCGGCCACTATGAGAAGATGAGCCCGGGAAAAGCATAAAGATATTAATACTTTTTTCGAAAAAGGGAAAGCTACGAAAGCAGAAGAGTGAAAAGGCTTTTATTATGTCGTTTTTTTGAATATATAATAGGAAATGAAAAAAAACATTAACGTGTGTGAAATATCTTTTGACAAGTTCTCTAAGTAGGAGTAAAGTTGTAGGTGGATATTTTGAGCAATTTGTGAACGTACAGTTGTGAACAAATTCACAACGAAGTATAATGTTTACGTATAAATATAATGCATTGCCATAGCAAAGGAGAATACGTTATGTCAGAAACAAACGAAAGTGTTAGCCAGAGCCAACAAGACCTAGTTGACCAATTGCTAAAACCTGAAGTACAAGAATCATTGACTTCCCTGATCGAACAGCTGCCAAAGATCAATGAACTTGTGAACGCTTTGACTGCTTCTTACGACTTCGCGCAAGCTGTAGCAACAGATGATGTGTTGAAATCCGATACAGTTAATGCAATTTCAGAAGTGCTTCACCCAGTGACGGACTCCGTGAAATCAGTTGCCCAAACTGCAATCGAAGCGAAGGATCGCGCGGAAGCAAGCAACGAAACGATCGGCCTATTTGGATTGCTTCGTCTGATGAAAGATCCACAAGCACAGAAGATGTTCCGTTTTGTTCAAAGCTATTTGGAAGTAGCGAACGAAAAAGAAAGACAAAAACAAAAATAAGAGCATAAAGGTAAGGACGGAGGATTAAGTATGGCAAAGAATATCGTTATTTTAGGCGCCGGTTACGGCGGAGTCTTAGCCGCTCAAACCGTACGTAAGTATTACAGCAAAGCACAAGCGAATGTAACACTTATCAATAAAACACCGACACATCAAATCATCACTGAGCTTCACCGTCTTGCAGCGGGCAGCATTTCCGAGCAAGCAGTGGCAATGCCTGTAACGAAGCTTCTGAAAGGTTTGGATGTAGACTTCAAAGTTGCAACAGTGGAAAGCTTCAATGTCGACAAGAAAGAAGTTGTCCTTGAAGGCGGCAGCACACTTTCTTATGATGCGTTGGTTGTAGGTCTTGGCAGCAAGACTGCCTACTTCGGCATCCCTGGATTGGAAGAGAACAGCCTTGTTCTTAAATCCGTTGACGATGCAAATAAAGTATTCAACCAAATCCAAGATAAAATCAAAGCATATGCAGCTTCCAAAAACCCTGCAGATGCAACGATCCTTATCGGTGGCGGCGGTTTGACTGGTGTTGAGCTGGTTGGCGAAATCGCGGACAAGCTTGCTTCTTATTGCTTGCCTCTTGGCGTAGATCCGAAAGAAATCAAGCTGCAGCTGGTCGAAGCTGGTCCGAAGATCCTTCCGATGCTTCCGCAGCACCTTATCGATCGTGCACAATCCAGCTTGGAAAAACGCGGCGTGGAATTCCTGCTTGGCTTGCCAGTAACGAATGTGGAAGGCAATGTCGTGGAATTGAAAGATGGTCAGAAAATCGAAACGAACACATTCGTTTGGACTGGTGGCGTTCAAGCCCTTCCGATGGTGGCGGAATCCGGTTTGGAAACAGACCGCGGCCGTGCGACTGTGAACGAATACTTGCAGTCCAAGAGCCATCAAGATGTCTTTGTTGTCGGTGACAGTGCAGTTTACTTCGGTGAAGACGGTCGCCCATGGCCGCCAACAGCACAGATCGCTTGGCAAATGGGTGAGCTAGTGGGCTATAACCTATTCGCTTATCTTGAAGGCAAAACAATGGAAAGCTTCAGCCCGATCAACTCCGGGACACTTGCAAGCCTTGGCCGCAAGGATGCTGTAGCATTTGTCGGTGCTAACCAAACACCATTGAAAGGCCTTCCGGCAACAATGATGAAAGAAGCAAGTAACATCCGTTACTTGACTCACGTTAAAGGCCTATTCAGCTTAGCTTACTAAAATAAAAAAGACACTTCCTCGGGAAGTGTCTTTTTTTATAATGCCAGATCGATTAAGGTGCAAAACCATAGAAAATAAGTATGAAGATAAAGAAGGATACATAACTCAATCCTGCCAGCAAAGCGAACCAAAAAATGTACATGGTGACTCTTATCCAAGTCAGTTCAGACAGCTTGGGAATCAGTTTGAATAATGTATATGCAATAAGTAAGATTGTTGGAATGATGTATAAATAGGAAAATACACTGACCCAATGATAAAGACTGTTGAAACCACCCTCCAATACAGGGCCGTCATATATCCGATATTTGTTGGAAATGTATATGATTCCGGTTATGAAAATGATGGAAAGCAATGTGAAGTAGGTGAGGGTGGAATATCTTACACCTTTTTTTTCTCCCCTCAGAATGAAATACATAAAAAGAAGAAAAATTATCAAAATGACTATTTTAAACATTGTTTCACCTCGGATGAAAAGCATTATGCCAGAGACCAAGTGTACCATTATTTGCTACATGGAGACTAGGGTCGCTTAATAAAAGGGTATAAAAAAAAGCTATGTATTGCACAATAGACATTCGAGTGTTAATATAGAAAAAATTTACAAGTGATGAAACGGAGTAGTATAGTGTGTCAGTTCCTTCTACAGAGAATCCCTGCAATGCTGAAAAGGGTGGAGGAGCCCAGCTGGAACAAACCGTGGAGCTGCTTGCCGGATAGATGATGGCAGGCCGGGAGTGCTCGTTATTGCACAAAGGTCTACGCATTCAGCGTGTACTTTTTGAGTCTGGCAGGGTGACTTGTCAGGGAAACTAGGGTGGCACCGCGACGGAATCTCGCCCCTAAGATGACAATCTTGGGGGTGGGATTTTTTTATTTGCTTCACTTCAGAAAATGAGGAGGAATGAAGATGGGGAAATACCGTTTCCGTGCTATTGGAATGCTGATAGCGATTACCTGTGCTTCCTGTGGGGATTGGCTGTATTTGATTGCTTTGAATTTGAAAGTATATGAGCAGGCAGAGCAGACAGCAGCAGCTGTCGCCATCCTCTATATGATCAAACCGGCAGCAGGATTGCTGATGAACAGCTGGGCTGGAAGTATTATTGATCGGTTGGATAATCGAAAGCTGATGATTACGTTGCACTTAATAAGGACTGTCGGAATAACCGGGATGATCATGGCCGATTCCCTATGGCAAATTTATGTGCTGGTATTTTTCGTTGCAGCAGCTGGATCCATTTTTGAACCAGCGAGTTTGCCCTATATAACTGGATTGATCGAAGAACGGCACTGGCAGAAATTCAATTCATATCGCGCTATTGCGGATGGCAGCGGCTTTGTGATAGGGCCGGCAGCAGCGGGGATCTTGGTTGGTGCTGGGTCTGTTGAGGCTGCGTTAACCGTAAATATATTACTTTTGCTGATGGCGGCAGTCATTTGCTTTGCTTTGCCATCTGTAAAAGCTGCCTTGGAGGAGAAAACGGAAAGCAAATGGCTGCAGATCTGGAAAGAGGATTGGCGTCTGGTTTTCGATTATAGTAAAAGCTTTGTCATGCTGACATTTCTGCTTCTTTTGTTCAGCTGCTTTACCGTCATGACCGCGGCTGTCGATTCCATGGAAGTGGCTTTTAGTGCAGAAGCGATTGGACTTTCAGAAGCTTCATATGGATTACTTGTAAGTATTGCTGGAATCGGCTTTATCTCTGGTTCCGTACTGCTTACTGCAGTAACCCGTTATTTCAGGTCGGTTCAATTACTCACATATGGTGCAGCAGCAGGAGCCATGGGATATGTACTGTTCGCTTTTTCGCAAAGCTTTATACCGGCAAGTGCAGGTGTATTCATTCTATCCGGCGCGCTGGCTTTTGCCAATGCTGGATATGTGACCTATATGCAAGAGCGGATTCCGGTCGAGCAGATGGGTCGTATGCTGAGTATGTATCAATCAATTGAAGCCATTTTAATTATCGGGATGACGGCAGTCCTTGCTGGTATCAACCAGTTGACGAGTGTGGCAGCTGCAGTACAAATCGGTTGTTTGATCATGCTGCTGTTAGCGATATTGCTAGGGATGTGCAGTTTGAAAGCGAATGTAAAAACAAAAGCTTGATACATTCTGGGAATAATCAACAGAGGGTATGCGTCCTCCTCATACCCTTTGTTGGCACATGGAAACTACTATAACACCAAGCCGCTGATAGCGCCGATTATTACAATGACCCAAGCTGGCACTTTCCAGAAGGCCAGCAGGCTATAGTAAACAGCAGCAAGTGCAATGTCAGCGGCTGTGTGTATAGTCGTGGACCAGATAGGGATAAAAAAAGCACTGATCAAGATTCCTACAACTGCAGCATTGATTCCAGCGAAAGCTTTGCGGAAACCGCTGTTTTTCTGCAGGCTCGCCCAAAATGGCAGAGTCCCGATTATGAGCAAAAAGGCTGGAAGGAAAATGGCCAGTGTAGCAAGCAAACCTCCCTGCCAGCCATACAGTACAGTTCCGAGATAAGCAGCAAATGTAAATAATGGCCCGGGTACTGCCTGGGCAGCGCCGTAGCCGGCAAGGAAGTCTTGCTGACTGATCAATCCTGTAGAGACGAATTCCCGTTCAAGGAGTGGAAGGACAACATGACCGCCCCCGAAGACGAGTGAACCAGAACGGTAGAAACTATCGGCCATAGCAAGAAAAGGAACGTCTGCTATCAAACGCAGTAAGGGCAATCCGGCTAATAAAATGAAAAATAAACTTAGGCAGATTGCACCGATCTTTTTATCGATGGAGAGGCTTAGCTCGGCAGATTTTTTATCGCCCTGATCAGGGTGCAGCAGAAAATAACCTGCAACAGCTGCAAGTAATATAGCCAGCAGCTGTGCCAATTGATGGGACCATAAAAGTGTAAGGACAAGAGCCCCTAATGCAATACCCTTTGCGATGGGACTTGCTGTGAGTTTCTGGCTCATTCCGAGTATGGCATGAGCGACAACGGCAACTGCTACGAGCTTCAACCCCTGAATCCACCCAGCATCCGCCAAATCTATATGAACAAGGAATAAGGCAAACAAAATGAGTATGATGACAGAAGGCAGGGTGAATCCTATGAATGAGATGATTCCTCCGAGTATGCCACCTCTTATGATTCCGATCCCGATTCCAACTTGACTGCTGGCCGGCCCGGGCAGGAACTGACTTAATGCAACAAGATTGGCATATGCTTGTTCTCCAAGCCAACGTTTATTTCGTACATACGTCTCCCGGAAGTAACCGAGATGGGCAATGGGGCCACCGAAGGATGTACAACCCAAGCGAAGAGATATAAGAAAAATTTCAATAAGGGCAGATAATTTCTTTTGGTTATTCGTCATATTCCATACACCTTTCCATATATTAATCGTTGGTATGAGATGAAATGTGCTGTAAGAAATTCATTTGTACTATAACATTACCTTTGTTCTGGTGTTTTGAGATTTACAGTAACTTTATAAAATATTATACAGATTATATTCTTGACAGGCTGAACGAAAAAAAATATTATTATCTAGACCGATTGCTATAATTTAAGGGGTGTAAGGTTGTATGGTGCAGTGAAAAAGAAGGAAAGCACAAAAGAACTTATATTATGCGCTGCTTCGGAATTGTTTCAGCGGCAGGGCTATCACGGAACAGGTTTGAATCAAATTATCGAGGAAAGCGGTGCCCCAAAAGGGTCGTTGTACTATCACTTTCCAAATGGAAAGGAAGAGATCGCAGTCGAAGCCATCAGGCTCATGAAGGAACATGTCTTGGAAGGAGCCGCGAGGGATCTGGCAGCGAAGGATACAGCAGTAGAGGCTTTTCAGTACCATATTCACAAGATTGCTTCCGAATTTGAAAAAAAACATCAAATGGAAGGTGTCCAAATCGGACTGATTGCATCTGAAACTGCAGCAACGCACGAAGCATTGCGAAACAGCTGCCAGCATGCCTATGCAGATTGGCAGGCATTATATACAGATCGATTGATCGCCTTCAGTTACGATAAAGAAATGGCGAAAGAATTGGCGGTTACGATAAATGCCATGGTGGAAGGAGCGGTCATCCTTGCTCTGACAAGTGCATCGGGAAGTCCGCTGTATAGTGTCGCGAAACAACTTCCATCATTACTTAATAAATAATTCCGCATTGGGGGAGAAAGCTTTGCAAATGGATAGTAAAAATACAGCTGCAGCAGCTGTAGATACAAGCAATATCAAGGCTATGCCAATCATTATTTCATTTTTGATTGCTGGTTTTGTTGGACTTTTCAGTGAGACAGCGCTGAATATCGCGCTGCAGAATATCATTAATGGATTCGGAATATCCGCTTCCTCAGCTCAATGGCTGACTACTGGGTATCTATTGACATTAGGTGTGCTCGTACCGGTTTCCGGTTTAATCATGCAGTGGTTCACGACGCGTCAGCTATTCCTGACTTCTTTGGTATTCTCGATCATTGGTACTTTGATCGCTGCCATTGCGCCTTCATTCACCGTATTGCTAATCGCGCGTATCGTGCAGGCAGTCGGGACAGCTTTGCTGCTTCCGCTTATGTTCAATACGATCCTGAACATCATCCCTCCGCATCGACGCGGTAAAGCAATGGGATTGATTGGATTGGTCATCATGTTCGCACCTGCCGTAGGTCCGACGGTTTCTGGTTTGATCATCGATAAATTGACTTGGCACTGGATCTTCTGGTTCTCCCTTCCATTGCTTGTAATTGCACTTGTTTTCGGTGCATTTTTCATGCAGAACGTTACGCAATTGACGAAGCCGAAAATCGATATCTTGTCCATCGTTCTATCGACTATCGGTTTTGGAGGAGTGGTTTACGGCTTCAGTCATGCTGGTGAAGGTGGCGGATGGGGCGATCCAATCGTTATTGTCACGATTGCGGTTGGTGTCTTGAGTCTGATTCTATTCTCTGTCCGTCAAATTAAGATGGAGCAGCCAATGATGAATTTGAATGCATTCAGATATCCAATGTTCGTATTGGGCTTGCTGCTGATACTTGTGAGTATGATGGTCATGCTTTCTTCCATGATCTTGCTGCCATTGTATTTGCAGACATCACTAGCACTCACACCGCTGGTTGCCGGTCTGACAATGCTTCCTGGCGGTGTTATCAATGGCTTGCTATCTCCTGTAATGGGTGGCCTGTTCGATAAATTCGGACCGAGATTCCTTGTAACGCCTGGTCTGATCATCGTCACATTGGTTATGTTCGGCTTCTCTACCATTTCATTGGAAACGTCCACTGCTTTCATCATTGGTTTGCATATCGCGCTGATGATCGGTATTTCCATGATCATGATGCCAGCTCAGACAAATGGTCTGAACCAGCTGCCTCCTAGTCTGTACCCAGATGGAACAGCTATCATGAACACATTGCAGCAGGTTGCTGGTGCAATCGGTACTGCTGTTGCGATTTCCATCATGACAGCTGGAAGTGAAAGATATATGGAGAGTGCTGCTAATCCGCAAGATCCAAATACAGCTATTCAAGCCTTCACAGAAGGTGTCCAAAGTTCCTTTATCTTTGGTATCATTGCTGCGATTGTCGGTGTTGTAATCAGCTTCTTCATCAGACGAGTGAAAGTCGACCATCAAGCAAATTAATCAGAATCCTGCCGTTGACGCGGCGGGATTTTTTTATGTGGAAAATTAAGGTATGATAGGTGAAGAAACTGACATGGGGGGTATCAAGATTGCTTACAGTGAATCAACTAAAGGAAATAAAAGCGCTTCAGCAAACGGTGGAGCAGCACGACAGGATAGAGCTGAAACTGAATTGGGATATGCTTGAGAACAGGAGTGAATCCGAGCAGACAGATTTTATGTCATATGAAGCTGGCCAGCTTGTTGGTTTTCTGGGCCTATACAGCTTCGGCAGCAAAGTCGAGGTTTGCGGCATGGTACATCCGGATTACCGGAGGAAAGGCATATTCAGTGAGCTCTACCAAGAAAGCATCCCTGCCATGGAAAAAGCTCGGCGCATATTACTGAATGTGCCGGCAGATAGTATATCAGGCAAAGCATGGTTAGAAACAGTGAATTGCACTTTTAAAGAATCGGAATACATGATGAGATGGGAAGGTGAAGCACTCCCAGGTTCCGATGCGTCAGTTCGTTTGCGCCCTTCTTCTTTGGAGGATATCGAAATGAAGATACAATTGGATATCCTTTGTTTCAACTTCGATGCGGAAGAAGCGCAAGCATACAATGACCGCCTGGGGAAGGATGGTTTTCAGAAGGAGTTTTATATGATCGAGGCTGAAAGTAAGGCAGTCGGAAAGATCCGTATTCATCAAAATGGCAAAAGAAGTGAGATATACGGATTTGCTGTGCTGCCGGAATTCCAAGGGAAAGGGTATGGGAGGAAGGCGCTGCAGGAAGCGGTGCGGATGGAAACAGCCAAGGGTCAACGTGTGTTTCTGGAAGTTCAGGCCGAAAATGAAAAAGCATTGTCTTTGTATACTTCCATTGGATTTATGAAGGAAAGTCAACAAGATTATTATCTTTATCCAAATTGAAAGAGGCCGCCTCTATGGCGGCCTGATTTTATTTTTGCAACAGACGATTGATGCTGACCATTTCTACGCATAAGCATAGCACTTCGATAGCTTTTTTCAGCTCTTCCATCGGCGGCAGTGTTGGTGCGATGCGGATGTTCCGGTCGGATGGATCCTTGCCGTACGGATAGGTTGCACCCGCACCAGTCAATGTCACACCGGCTTTCTTGGCAAGCTCAACCACATCTTTGGCGCAACCGTCCATCGTGTTCAAGCTGATGAAGTAGCCACCATTCGGATTCGTCCAATCGGCAATCCCTTTGCCGCCCAATTTCTCCTCCAGGATGGATAAGACAGTATGGAATTTAGGTGCGATGATTGCTGCATGTTTTTTCATATGAGCAGAAAGTGTGTCCTTATCCTTCAAAAATGCAACATGGCGTATTTGATTCAGTTTATCCGGACCAATTGATTGGACCGATAAATTCTTTTTATAAAATGCAATATTTTTCTCGCTGGAAGCGAGTGCCGCGACACCAGAGCCTGGGAAAGTTACCTTAGATGTAGAAGTGAATTCCATGACACGGTCCGGCTGTCCTGCATCAGCTGCTGCAGTCATGATATTTTTCAATTCATCTGGTTCGTCTGAGAGATGATGGACGATATACGCATTATCCCAGAATATCCGGAAATCATTCGCGGCGGTCTGCATGCCCGCAAGTCGATCGACGACTGCATCGGTATATGTAAAACCATCCGGATTGCTGTATTTAGGTACACACCAGATCCCTTTGATTTGTGGGTCGGCAGCTGCCAGCTTCTCCACTTCATCCATATCCGGACCTTCTGGTGTCATCGCTACAGGAATCATTTCAATACCCAATGCTTCACAAATGGTGAAATGGCGATCATAACCAGGGCTGGGGCAAAGGAATTTCACATTGCCTTGCTTTATCCATGGTGTAGCTTCCTCGGAAACACCATGCAGCAAAAATTGAACGATGGAATCATGCATCATTGTCAGACTGCTGTTTCCGCCTACGATCACTTGTGCCGGTTCAACTTCCAAAATGGAGGCAAAAAGTGCTTTTGCTTCCGGAATGCCGTCCAATACACCATAGTTCCGGGCATCTGTTCCGTTTTCTGTTTTGACTGTGCTGCTTGACGTAAGGATATCGAGCATCGGCTGGGAAAGATCAAGCTGCTCGGTGCAAGGTTTCCCGCGCGACATATCGAGCTGCAGCTGCTGACTGGCGATCGCCTCGTATGCATCCTGCAGCGTATTGTATTTCTGTTGTAACGCTTCATTCGAAAGATCTTGATAAGTAGCCATGGTTGCCGCCTCCGTCTGCGTGTTTTTCAAAGATAATCTTAACACGAAAAGTATGGAATTCCTAACGTGTTCGAATTATTCTATTATAATTACAAAGAAATGATTGGGGGTATGGAAAGTGGGAAATGTGTTTACGAGAATCGGGGAGTCAACAGGTGATTACCCGTTATTTGCAGCGGAATGGGAAGAACGGGCGCGGGAAATTCTCCCGGCTGGTCCGTTTGGTTTTTTGCAAAGCGGAGCAGGTGATGAGGTAACGTTAGGACAGAATCGAGAGGCATTCAGCGACTACGACATTCTGCCGCGGGTTCTGCGCGATGTTTCGAATGTGGATCCTTCCATCCAGCTGTTCGGCCAAGAACAAAGCCTGCCGGTGATGCTTGCTCCAGTCGGGTTCCAAGGGATCTTTCATTCCGAGAAGGAAATTGGCAGTGTGAAAGCTGCTGCAGCTGCAGGTATTCCATTTGTTGCAAGCACGGTTACATCAGCTTCGTTAGAAGAGATTGCAGCGGCAGCGCCAAAAGCGGTGAAATGGTTCCAGCTGTATTGGTCAAAGAATCGTGAATTAACTGCCAGCATGGCAAGAAGGGCTGAGGAGGCTGGTTATCAGGCTATTGTTGTCACAGTCGATACTGGACTGCTGGGCTGGAGGAAGCGAGATTATCGAAATGGATATTCTCCTCTCAAACTTTTACAAGGAGCGGCAAATTATATACATGATCCTGTTTTTCAAGACATGGTGCCACAGCTTACAGAAGAGCATATAAGGGAAGCGATTTTGGATAATATCCATCACCCGGATCTGTCATGGGATGATTTGCGATTCTTGCGGAACCAGACAACGTTGCCGATTGTTGTAAAAGGTATCCTGCACCCAGCCGATGCAAGACAGGCAGTCGAGTTGGGATTGGACGCAATTATCGTCTCCAATCACGGCGGCCGGCAGCTTGATGGTGCCATTGCTTCAGTGCGTGCACTGCCGGCTATTGTGCAAGAAGTAGATGGAGCAGTGCCCATACTGATGGATGGCGGTGTACGGAGTGGTGCAGATGTATTCAAGGCGATTGCTTTGGGAGCTGACAGTGTCCTGATCGGCCGGCCTTATGTGTACGGACTCGCAGCTGATGGACAAGCTGGGGTAAGCCGTGTGATTGGTGATCTGCGAACAGAGCTTGAATTGACGTATGCATTATCCGGAGTGACACGAACTGCCGAAATCAGTTCCGCGTATTTGGTGAAAAGGTAGGGAATAGTAATATTTGAGGTGATACGATGCGGACCCAAATTCATACGAAGAAGAAGCATACGAAGGCAACAATTGCGAAAGTCTTGCAATATGTATTGAATATCGGCCTGATTCTTTTGGCTATCGCCATTACTATCTTGTTAGCGAAGGAATTGATCGATATTATAAACAATTCCTTATTCAATGAAGGGAACACTTCCAGACTGGAATTTTTGAATAATATTTTGGTGTTTTTCCTGTATTTCGAATTCATCGCCATGATAGTGAAGTACTTTCAGGAAGATTATCATTTTCCGATCCGCTACTTCCTGTATATCGGGATAACGGCATTGATTCGCCTTATCGTCGTCTATCATGAGAGCGCGCTCCATACATTATATTATTGCGGGGCAATCCTCTTGCTTGTCATCTGTTATTTCATTATGAATTTAGCTAATGAAAAATCGAAAAAGGAAGATTTCTAAAAAGAGAAGCATGTAGCTCTAGGAGCCTGCATGCTTCTCTTTTTTAGGAAACAGGATATAGCTGAAGCTGATGAGAAAATCGATTCCGAGGACGATTGACCAGATCCGCAGAACACTGGTGAGTGCTGCTGTCCTTTCTGCATCATCGATCCAAAAGATGACAGCAAATAATAGCCCGGCACCGATGATATATGCAAGCAAATGCTGCAGCCATCCTTTTACTTCCTTCAAGGCATGCTCTTTACCGTAGAGCTTCTTGGGCTTTTCACCTTGCTTTATGATGTAATAAGCAAACCGCTGATCAGCCCAGCGTATCATCGATTTCCCATAGGCTAGGCTTACACCGATGTACACGGCAGCAATTGCATGTGCGATTGTTGCTGTCGCTCCACGTGCCAAATCAAAGCTTGTAGCTGCAAGTAAAACCAGATCGATCAATGGGGTTGCCGAGAGCAAGATCAAACCAACTTTGGGAAGCTTAAACACATAACGGGCAATTAACCCAGCTGCAATAAAAATCCAGAAACCAATTTCGCACAAGATGATCAATATAATGATGGCGTTCATTTTTCAGCTCCTTTTTTAGTACAGTTGTATTATTATGCTAACACAAGTTTTATGGTGATACAACTGTATTAAAAAATTGATTTTGCATGCGCCCTCTGCTACATTAATGCTATGCCAAAAAAAATAGATCATGAAGCAAGGAAACAAGATATAGCCAAAGCAACTTGGAAGGTCATCATGGATGGGGGGATAGAGGCAGCATCCGTCCGGAATATTGCCAAGGAGGCCGGTTTGTCATTAGGTTCGCTGCGTCATTATTTCACAACGCAGGATGAACTGCTGGAGTATGCGATGGAACTTGTCAAAACCCGTTGTAAAGATCGGATCATGCAGGTCATCAAGCAGCCGCTGCCGCCAAAACAGCTTGCCAAAGAGGTGCTGTTGGAGCTTCTCCCGATAGATTCGGAGACAATGGCGGAGATGCAAGTATGGTTTGTATTCACCTTGCATTTCAAATATAAGCATGGGGAAAATTTTCAGCAGACGGACGGAATCAGGGAAGTAGTACAGCGCTTATTGGTACTGCTTTCGGATAGTGATATATTGAAAAGTGGGAAGGATTTAAACAAGGAGACGGAAAAATTATATGCGCTGGTTGATGGATTGGCTATCCACCGATTTTTAGATCCAGGACATTTTTCTGGCGAATATGCTGCGGAAATCCTAGGTGAATATGTAGATGACCTATGCCAGGAAGTGGAGGGGAGCGAATGATGCTCCTCTTTTTTTAGTTAAAAAATGATGCATTTATACTCCTATTCATTGGATTCCAATCTGTTATGGATAACAGATTTAACAATAATAATGACATACTAATTTTATATGTTATATACTTAGAAACCTTGATATTACGGAAAAAATTAAATTAATTTTTTTGAGCAAAATGATTCCATTATAAAAATGTTAGTAGTAGAATGAGTGTCAGAAACTTTTTTAAGTTTTTTAATTAAATAAACTAACTGTAACACGAGGAGGAAAAAGGAATGGAGTCAACATTAACAGCACAACGTTATTATGTGAATGGCGAATGGAAAGAAAGCACTACCGGAAACGTAGTGGAAATCATGTCTCCGTACAAAGAGGGCGTCGTTGGAACTGTACAGGCATTGTCCCAAGAAGAGGCAGCAGCGGCAATCCAATCTGCGAAGCAAGCACAAAAAGCATGGGCGAAGGTTTCCTTGCAGGAAAAGGCAGATTTGCTTTATAAATGGGCTGATGAGCTGCTTGCAATGCAGGATGAACTTGCACAAACAATGATGCTTGAAGTCGGAAAGAGCCTGAAAGATGCCAAAAGCGAAGTGCAGCGGACGTATGATTATATCCGTTATACTGCGCAGGAAGCATTGCACACCAATGGCGAAAGCATGAGAGGCGATCGTTTCCCGGGTGGTTCCAGTTCCAAGGTTGGTATTGTGGACAGGGTACCATTAGGTGTCGTCCTGGCAATTGCGCCATTCAACTATCCAGTAAACTTGTCGGCATCCAAACTGGCTCCAGCACTTATTTCCGGTAATACGGTCATCTTCAAGCCTGCAACGCAAGGCGCTTTGAGCGGTATCAAGATGATGGAGGCATTCGACCGAGCTGGCTTCCCAGCAGGTGTCGTCAATATCGTCACTGGCCGCGGTTCTGTCATCGGTGACTTCCTTGTGGAGCATAAAGATATTAGTATGGTTTCCTTCACTGGAGGAACGAAAACGGGTGAGAATCTGGCAAAAGTGGCTGGTATGAAACCTGTCGTTCTTGAGCTTGGCGGTAAAGATCCTGGTATCGTCCGCGAAGATGCGGATCTTGATAAAGCTGTGAAGAATATCATCAGTGGAGCGTATTCCTATTCCGGTCAGCGTTGTACAGCAATCAAACGTGTACTTGTCCATGATAATGTGGCAAATGAATTGGTTGCGAGATTGCAGACTGAAGTGGAGAAGTTGGCTGTTGGTTCTCCAGAAGACGGCAATACAGTTGTTCCATTGATCGATAGTAAATCAGCGGATGGCGTGCAAGCGCTAATCGATGATGCATTGGAAAAAGGCGCGACACTTCTTGCAGGTAACAAACGCGAAGGCAATCTGATTCATCCAACATTACTTGATCATGTAACCGAAGATATGGATGTTGCATGGGTAGAACCATTCGGTCCGGTACTTCCTGTCATCCGCGTTGGTTCTGATGAGGAAGCAATCGAAATCGCCAATAAATCCGAATATGGCTTGCAGGCGAGCATCTTCACACGTGATGTAGATAAAGCCTTCTATATTGCAAATGAATTGGAAACTGGTGCTGTCCAAATCAACGGACGCACAGAGCGTGGTCCAGACCACTTCCCATTCCTTGGTGTAAAAGGATCTGGTATGGGAACGCAAGGTATCGCAAACAGCATCCTTTCCATGACAAGAGAGAAACTGACTGTATTGAATTTGGATAAATAAAATAAAAAAGAGGAATCCCATGGGATTCCTCAGGCTGTCGAGAAAGTCTCGACAGCCTTTTTATTTTGGGTTCATTTCTTTTTCTAACTTTTTTATAATAGAATAA